>NZ_JBSTYQ010000005.1:0-288628 GCF_054052385.1 Aeromonas sp. 25-AL00135
CGGACTGGAGCGGGGTGGTGAATGGCAATGTGGCGGGGACCACGGACGAGGGTGGGGCGGCCAATCAGGATTTCACCGTGACCGTCACTGCAACTAACGATGCTCCCATGCTGACTGTCTCGGATCTGCGCATATCCGAGGAGGGATTACCGGGATCCAATCCAGACAATTCACCCAATCCTGGCGATATTACCGATAGCACCTCGACCCATGCGACGGCAAGTGTGACAGATATCGACAGCAATACCTTTACGTTCACTCTTTCTGCTCCATCTGGCCTGAGCTCTGGAGGGGTACCAGTTGTGTGGAGTGGTATAGGGTCTGCGACACTGGTGGGTTCAGCGGGAGGGATCCCAGTCATACAAGTATCTGTAGATCCGGTTGGTAAATATACCGTCACCTTGCTGGGGCCCATCGATCATGAATTTGGAGACAATAAGGAAGGACTGAAGACATTTACCTTCAACCTGTCAGCCAGTGATGGTGACTTGAGTGATACCAAGCAGGTCAGTGTTGTTATTGAAGACGATATGCCCGTGATCACAGGCATCGAAAGTCTGGAAGTGATGAATGTAGCCGACATCACTACCGGTGGATTGTTTGGCGTCTCTTTTGGTGCTGATGGCCCTCTGGGTACTGGTGGACTGAAACTGACTGGATGGCCTGATTTGGCAGGGATCACCGAAACCTTGTCGACTGATGGCAAGACTCTGGTAGCAACCATTGATGGTAGTGGACAGCCACCTAAAGTGTTCTATACATTGACACTCAATGACGACAATACTTACAGCTTTGAACTGGTTACTCCCCAGCCAACCCAGACTTTCTCGATCGGAGCACAGTTCGGTGCTGGCGGGCCTGTTGAGACGATCGGAGTTACTGCTGGCGGGATTGGTGTCCTGTTCGATGGTCTGCTGTTCAATGGCAGCGTCAATAATCCTCAGAATCTGCCGGGGAGTGATGCAGATAATCTCAACCCGAACAACAATGGTTTCGGGATTAAGAACGGCAACCTGGATAATAACGAAGGGTTCAAGGTATCCACGACTGCAGCTGTTGATGGGCTCTCTTTCAACGTCTACGGGGTTGGCAACACCAATACCAGCACCATACAGTGGGTGGCTTATGCTGCCGATGGCGTGACCGTCGTCGATTCCGGAGAGCTTGTTCTGTCAGGACTCAAAGGGTCGATGCAGTTGGCCAGCATAGAACCCGATGGGGAGTTCAGCCAGCTTTATGTCCGCTTTGTGCTGAATGGCAATGACTCAGTGAGGATCGAGAATTTCGGAGTGATCGACAAGATCACGCCTCCTGATATTGACCTTGATTTCAGTGCTACCTTGACTGATGCCGATGGAGATAAAGCCAGCGCCAACTTTACTGTATCGGTCAAGAGCAATGAGCCTCCCGTCGCGTCCAATATTCTGGTTGTGGGCAGCAACACCTCGGATACCCCCGACACTACCGGGACCCCCGGCACGGATGATGATCACAAGGTGCCCAACTCCAACGGTAGTCTGGATGGTCTGGTTGCAGGCGGTGCTGGTCACGATATTGTGGTGGGGGACATCGGAGGCACCAGTACCAATTTCATCCCGGGTGAGAATTACAATATTGCCCTGGTGGTCGATGTGTCTGGCAGTATGGCTGGATCACGACTGAATATGCTCAAGGCCTCCCTGACCCATTTGGCCAACCAGTTGAAAGATCATGATGGTGAGATCAATGTCACCTTGATTGGTTTTGCGGCGAATGCCAGCGAGAGTGTGACAATAGTAGGGCTTGATGCCAGTAATGTGAGCAACCTGACCAATGCCATTGATGCACTGGTTGCCAATGGTGGCACCAACTATGAAGCCGCGTTCAATCAGGCCGTGCAGTGGTTCAATGATGGTAGCAAGGCTGCTCCCGGTTACCAGAACCTGACATTCTTTGTCACGGATGGTAACCCGACTTACTACCTCAATGACAGCAATCAGGTCGCCGGACCAGGCAACAGCACCACATTTGAGGTGATCAAGGAGTCGGTGGATGCTTTTGTTTCACTCAGTGCCATCAGTCAGGTCAATGCAATCGGGGTGACCAATGATGTTAACAAGGATTTGTTGAAGTTCTTTGATAACACGACTGAAACGGCAGATCAGTTTTACTCGGCAGGCAGCTTCCTTGACTTGGCCACATTTGGTAGTGGTAGCGGCATAAATGCCGCCTCGGGATGGGTGCTCAGTGGTGATGCTCAGGGATCGCATACTGTTACGAATGGAAGCTTGCGGATCCGGGATGATCGAACCGGTTCTGATTCTGACAGGACAATATTGGCGCTCGCCGTGGCCAATGCCATCCAGGTTTCTGCGGCACAAGCCGGAGCAAGTCTGCAGTTCCAGTATGCCTTGAATGGTGTTAATAGCAGCGACAGCTTCACCTGGAAGTTGGTGAAACTCGAGGGTGGTGTCTGGGATATGCTCAATCCAGTGCAAACGGGCACCATTACTGGCGTTAGTTCGTCTGTTTTGACGGCTTACAGCACTATCACAACCGATGGACTGCCTGTCGGGCAATACGGGTTTGTGTTCGAACTGCTCGACAGCTCCAATGACCGGAATGCTGAGGTACGGATAGACAATATCCGGATCGAGCAGGGTTTCAATGCCCCGATCGGCGATGCCCAGATTGTGACCAGTGCCGAGCAGTTGACGGCAGCCCTGACCGAGGGGGATCAGATTACTGTGTTGCTGGGGGCCGGCAATGACGTGGCCGATGGTGGTGTTGGCAATGACATCCTGTTTGGCGATGTACTCAATACCGATACGCTGGCCAGCGAGTTGGGACTGGATCTGCCCCAAGGTTCTGGTTGGCTGGTATTTGAAACGCTGGAGTCCAGTCATGGGTGGACACGTGAACAGACGGTGGATTACATCCGGACCCATATTACTGAGCTGAGTGGGGAGAGTTGCCGCAGTGGTGGTAATGACACCCTATATGGTGGCAGTGGCAACGATATCCTTTTTGGCCAGGAAGGGAACGACACCCTTGTTGGAGGTGTCGGTGATGATTATCTGGATGGTGGTTCTGGTAGCGATATACTCACGGGCGACCTTGGTAAGGACATTCTGATCGGCGGCCTTGGCAGCGATACCATGACCGGTGGTGGGGAGAGTGACACCTTCAAGTGGCTGGCGGGGGATGCGGACGGCAGTATCGATACCATTACTGATTTCACTTTAGGTGATACCAACAATGGTGGAGATGTACTGGATCTCTCGGATCTGCTGGTCGGCGTACCTGCAGTGGGGAACAACGAGGATCTGGCAGCCGTGCTGGACAACTATCTGCAGTTCAACACGACGACCAAGACGTTGACGATAGATCCTGCCGGGGCCGGTGGGAGCCCGGAACTGACCATCCAGTTCCAGAACTCACTCGACCTCGCCTCACTGGGCTCCAATCAGGAGATCATCAAGCACTTGCTGGATGACGGTAACTTGAAGGTTGATCCGTAACCCTCTCTCGGGGCCGGGCTTGCCTGGCCCCTGTTTTTTCTTTAGGTGGATGGATAAGATAGCGGCCGTAGAAGAGAGGGTAATCATGCAGTCATTCAACTGGGTCGACATTGATGGCATCCGTTATAGCTGGGATGGACAGGGCAACATTACCTGCGCAGGTCAGTTTGGCTATCAGGCCTCGATCGCCGGTGATCGGCTGGATGGGATGGAGATAGAGAATGAGGCCGGTGATGTCGCGGGCTCGCTCTATGTTGACTTTGCTGCAGCCTCTATCACCTATGTGCCTGTTTTGGATACCGAGTCTGCCCATAACATGATTCTGGTTGGCCATGAGCAGGGTCAGCAGGAGTATCCACTGGTCAGTTTTCACCCTCCGTTGTTGCAAAATTTGCTTGGGCCGTCTGATACCATCCCTTGGTCTGCGATGGAGGAGGCAATTGGTGGCACCGATCTCGGACAGGCGGTGCAAGGACATGTTCTGTCGTGGGACTCGTTCCATTTCGATGATGAGGTGCAGGTCTGCGGTGCGACATCGTCACAAGATAAGGTAGAGCAGAGCCCAGATGTCTGCAGCGTGGTCACCATCAGTCTCGATCTGACCAATCAGATACTGGATCAGTTCCCCCCCTCGCATGATATATGAATCCCGTAACTGCACGGGCATAATGGCCTCAATCTTTCCGATTGAGGTTTTTTTCTATGTGGCGTCCCCTTCTTACTCTTTCCGCTCTGGTTGTCAGTGCTCCGCTGCTGGCGATTGAAGTGCCGCAAGCGCCCCATCTGGTGGTGAGCGGTTATGCCGAGCAGAAGACCGAACCCGATATGCTCACCCTCAATGTGGCGGTGAGTGCACTGGATAAGCAGGGCCTCAAGGCCAAGCAGCAGGTCGATACCAAGGTCGCAGCCTTTTTCAGCCAACTGGAAGGGTTGGGGATCAAGCGCAGCGATGTTGAGGCTGGCAACCTGATGGTCTCGCCGGAATATCAGTATGGCGAAAACAAGAAGCCGGTATTGTTGGGGTATCGTGCTCAGCGACAATTGGCGGTGAAGCTCTATCAGCTCGACAAGTTGAGCCCCCTGATGGATACCGCACTCAAAGCCGGGCTGGAGTCCGTATCCCAGATTGAGTACGGGTTGAAATCGCCGCAGGTCATCAAGGCGCAGGCCCGTCTGAATGCCGTTGAGGATGCCAAAACCAAGGCTGAATCTCTGGCCAAGGCGTTCGGGATGAAGCTTGGCAAGGTCTACAGTGTGGAGTACCGCAATGCTTCGCCCATTACCGCCTACAGCCGCAACCTGAAGGTGGTGCAGGCCATGGCGATGGCTGCTCCTGCGGCGGATATGGCGGACAACAGCTATCAACAACAGCAGATCACGGTAAGTGATAATATCGAGGCTGTTTTCTTGCTGGAGTGATGCCCGTCGTTTAAGTCCAGTCATGAACAACCCCGCCATTTGCTGCGGGGTTTTTATTGTGCATCGATGCAGATATAAAAAGCCGACGCTCGTGTTTACTTAATCGAGCATCGGCTTTTTGTTGGCTGGGTTTATCAGGCGGTCACAGCATCAGCCTTGGTCGCTTCCGGCGCCGGGTTGCGGATGAGGTAATCAAACGCACCCAGTGCGGCGGTGGCGCCAGCACCCATGGAGATGATGATCTGCTTGAACGGTACCGTGGTGGCATCCCCTGCGGCGTAGACGCCGGGCAGGGAGGTCGCCCCTTTGGTATCGATCTCGATCTCGCCAAAGCGGGTCAGGGCAATCTCGCTCCCTTTCAGGAACTCGGTGTTCGGTACCAGGCCGATCTGGACGAAGATCCCCGCCACCGCCAGGTGTTTGATCTCACCAGTGGTGCGATCTTCGTAGTCCATACCGACCACCTTGCTGCCATCACCGATCACTTCGGTGGTGCGAGCGCTCATGATAATGTCGATATTGCCCATGGAGCGAGCCTTCTTCTGCAGCACTTCATCGGCACGCAGGGTATCGGCAAATTCCACTACGGTGACGTGTTCGACGATGCCAGCCAAGTCGATCGCTGCCTCGATGCCGGAGTTACCGCCACCGATCACCGCTACTCGCTTGCCCTTGAAGAAGGGACCATCGCAGTGCGGGCAGTAGGCCACGCCCTTGGTGCGGTACTCGAGCTCGCCCGGCACGTTCAGGTCGCGCCAGCGGGCACCGGTCGCCAGGATCACGGCGCGGCTCTTCAAGGTGGCGCCAGAGGCGAGATCCACGTTCACATATCCATCTTTACTGATGGCGGCGGCACGCTGCTCGGTGATCACTTCCACGCCGTACTGTTTGACGTGCTGCTCCAGGCTGGCGGCCAGTTTGGGGCCTTCGGTGTAGGGCACGGAGATAAAGTTCTCGATGCCGACGGTGTCCATCACCTGACCACCGAAACGTTCGGCAACGATGGCAGTGCGAATGCCTTTACGGGCGGCATAGATGGCCGCTGCGGCGCCAGCCGGGCCACCGCCCACCACCAGAACATCGTAGGGATCTTTCTCATTCAGCTCGGCAGCCTTGCGCTCGGCGGCACCGGTGTCGAGTTTGGCGACGATCTCTTCCAGCGAGATGCGGCCCTGGCTGAACGGTTGGCCGTTCAGGTAGACATTCGGTACCGCCATGATTTGACGCTCGGCGACCTCGTCCTGGAACAGGGCGCCATCGATCATGGTGTGGGTGATACCGGGGTTCAGGGTCGCCATCAGGTTGAGGGCCTGAACTACGTCCGGGCAGTTGTGGCAGGAGAGGGAGATATAGGTCTCGAAGTGGAACTCACCCTTGAGATTGCGGATCTGCTCCTGCACGGCTGCATCGGCCTTGGAGGGGTGGCCGCCGCTTTGCAGCAGGGCGAGTACCAGAGAAGTAAATTCATGACCCATGGGGATGCCGGCAAAGTGAACGCGCGGGGCTTGGCCCTGCGGCGCGACACTCATGGAAGGCTTGCGAGCGGCAGTGCCAGAGGTCTGGGTGATCTTGGGTGACATCTCGGCGATCTCGCTGGCCAGTGCCAGCAGCTCTGCAGATTTGTCGCTGTCGTTGCCGGACACGCTGATCTCGATGGGATTGACGATGTACTGCAGATAGGTGTTCAGCTGTTGTTTGAGGTTGGTATCCAACATGGTCGAATTCCTTCTTGTAATAGCGAGTTGGCATTAAATGTGAGTCGGTCTGCTTTCAGGTCTATTTGGCAAGGCCGGAAAGCAGACCGGCCCTGAAGCGGGCCGGTCTTGGAAGCGGGAGGCTTAGATCTTGCCTACCAAGTCCAGGGACGGGGCCAGAGTGGCTTCGCCTTCTTTCCATTTAGCCGGGCACACTTCACCCGGGTGGGAGGCAACGTACTGGGCCGCTTTAACTTTGCGCAGCAGTTCCAGTGCGTCACGGCCGATGCCGCCAGCGTTGATCTCGACGATCTGGATGATGCCCTGCGGGTCAATTACGAAGGTACCGCGGTCAGCCAGACCAGCTTCTTCGATCATCACGCCGAAGTTGCGGGTGATGGTACCAGTCGGGTCACCAATCATCGGGTACTGGATCTTCTGAATGGTGTCAGAGGTGTCGTGCCATGCTTTGTGAGTGAAGTGGGTGTCGGTAGAGACAGAGTAGATCTCGACGCCCAGTTTCTGGAATTCAGCGTAGTTGTCAGCCAGGTCGCCCAGCTCGGTCGGGCAAACGAAGGTGAAGTCAGCCGGGTAGAAGAAGACCACGGACCACTTGCCTTTCAGGTCAGCGTCAGACACCTGAACGAATTTGCCATTGTGGTAGGCGGTAGCATTGAACGGCTTGATTTCAGTGTTGATGTAGGTAGACATGTAATTGCTCCTTGGTGATGTACATATGCCGGTCTGGTGTTGAAGAGTCTTGCCAGACGAGGCGCTTAACTTTCGATGGATTCATCATAGGGGCTTCCGCTAATCGATAAAAGCCGCAATTTTGAATCGCTTAAATCTACTTATTAGATAGCTCACTATGGCTGTACCTAACATGAATATCTCTGGCCTACTGAGATAACTCCTTGTCGTGGTTCAATATCTGTGCGCTACATCGCCTTTTCAAGGCATAAGAAGGGGTGTGCAGATCCACGATGACGCGATGAGATAAACGGTGGTGCAAACGGGTGGCGCAGGAGGTTGAGGCCGCTGCTCGCAGCGATGGGGGATGTGCTGGTAAGGGGGAAGCCGAAAAGCGCAGATAAAAAAATCCCGGCGCTATCGCAACGACAGGGCCGGGTCATCAAACAAGGAATGGCTATATAAACAAATGCTTTACAGCAAAGACTAACTACGGGGTGTGCAAACTTGCAGACATATGAGAGGAAGATAATGGGTGCACAATCCCTCGTCTCCCCCTCGGCAACTATTGCATGAGAGGGATGATAGTGTGACGCAGATCACAAGGCAAGCATTTGGTGTAATTTTTCAATCAAAATGAAAGTGTTTCATCATTTCAGCTTATTTTGACGGCTGAAAACGCTTTTATTGTAATTTAATTACATGGCAATCTATCAAAAGTCGGTAGGTGGTTCCTGCTCTTCCATCAATTCCAGCAGGTTGATGGCCACGGCAATAAAGTCCGACTCGGTGACAATGCCGATCAGCTTGCGTCCTTTGAGTACCGGCAGGCAGCCATATCTGTGCCGCTGCAGGTAGAGTGCCGCCTCCTTGATGCCGGCGTGAGGATCTACGCTCGCCACTTGCCGTGTCATGATCTCGTCGAGTTGCACGCTGTCGGTAAATTCGGCTTCCCGCTCCGGGCTAATGAGCAGCAGCTTGGATTCCCGGGTGGCCAGGATATCGGTGAGGGTTACCAACCCCAGCAGGTGATGCTGCTCGTCGACGATGGGAATGTGGCGGATCCGCTCCTGCTGCATCAGGTCCATCGCTTGTTTGACACTGTTTGACGGACCCAGAGTGAAGGGATGATCGGTCATGATTTCGGATAGGGTCATCATGGTGGGCCTCCTTGTGTATCTGCTTTCACCCTAGCCCAGCCCCAACTGGCAAAACATGATCAGGGTCAATACAGAACATTAAAGAATCATTAACCGGAGGTGTGTCTCAATATTGCTCGCTACCCCTTGTCTCTCTTGGGTTTTTGGTCTTTTGGGTTGCCTTGGAAGATGGGGATAACTAGACTAGCCGCCGATTCCCCCCGAGGTGAAAGATGCAAGTATCCGATTTTCATTTTGATCTGCCAGACGAGCTGATTGCCCGCTATCCGATGGCAGAGCGTACCGCCAGCCGCCTGTTGCAGCTCGATGGTCAAACTGGCGCCCTGCGCCACGGTCAATTTGTGGATGTGCTGGATCAGCTCAATCCGGGTGACCTGCTGGTATTCAACAACACCCGTGTCATTCCGGCACGCATGTTTGGCCAGAAGGCCAGCGGCGGCAAGCTGGAGGTACTGGTCGAGCGCATTCTGGACGAGCACAGCGTGCTGGCCCATGTCCGTGCCTCCAAGGCGCCCAAGCCCGGCACCCGGATGATCATGGATGGTGGTGTTGAAGCCGAGATGCGCGCCCGCCACGACGCCCTGTTCGAGATCCACTTCCTCGACCCGCGTCCGGTGCTGGAGATTTTGGAGGCCATCGGCCACATGCCGCTGCCCCCCTATATCGATCGTCCCGACGAGGATGCCGACAAGGAGCGCTACCAGACCGTTTACAATCAAAAGCCGGGCGCCGTCGCGGCGCCGACCGCCGGTCTGCACTTTGATGAGCCGCTGCTTGAGAAAATTCGGGCCAAAGGGGTTGAAACGGCCTTCGTCACCCTGCATGTAGGGGCGGGGACCTTCCAGCCGGTGCGGGTAGATAAGATTGAAGATCACCATATGCACTCCGAGTATGCGGAAGTGCCGCAAGAGGTGGTAGATGCCATCGCGGCCACCCGTGCCCGTGGTGGCCGGGTGATCGCGGTGGGGACCACGTCGGTGCGTTCGCTGGAGAGCGCGGCCAAGGTCACCCTGGCGCAGGGCAAACCGCTGGCGCCCTTCTTTAGTGACACCGATATCTTCATCTTCCCTGGTTACCAGTTCCAGATTGTCGATGCCATGGTCACCAACTTCCATCTGCCGGAGTCGACCCTGATCATGCTGGTCAGCGCCTTTGCCGGTTATGACAACGTGATGGCGGCCTATCAGGCAGCCGTGGTCGGGCAGTACCGTTTCTTCAGCTACGGGGACGCCATGTTCGTCACCCGTCGCCAGGTTGAAGCATAAGCTTCAGCTTATTTACCGGGCCGTGAGCGGCCCTCCTATTGTCAGACTGTTTATCTGACGCAGCCGAGGTAGCAATGAAATTTGAACTGAAAACCACCGACGGCCGTGCCCGTCGCGGTCAACTGGCCTTCGAACGTGGTGTGGTACAAACGCCGGCCTTTATGCCGGTCGGGACGTACGGCACCGTCAAGGGGATGACCCCTGAAGAAGTGCGTGAAACCGGCGCCCAGATCCTGCTGGGTAACACCTTCCACCTCTGGCTGCGTCCGGGTCAGGAAGTGATGCGTGCCCACGGCGATCTGCATGACTTCATGAACTGGCAGGGCCCGATCCTGACCGACTCCGGTGGTTTCCAGGTGTTCAGCCTGGGCCATATTCGCAAGATCACCGAAGCGGGCGTCCACTTCCGTCACCCCATCAATGGCGAGAAGATCTTCCTCGACCCCGAGAAATCCATGGAGATCCAGTACGATCTGGGCTCCGACATTGTGATGATCTTCGACGAGTGCACCCCGTACCCGGCCACTTATGAAGAAGCGCGCAAGTCCATGGAGATGTCCCTGCGCTGGGGCAAGCGTTCCCGCGACAAGTTTGATGCGCTGGGTAACAAGAACGCCCTGTTCGGCATCATTCAGGGCTCGGTCTACGAAGATCTGCGGGATGTCTCCCTCAAGGGGCTGCTGGAGATCGGTTTCGACGGTTATGCGGTCGGTGGTCTGGCCGTGGGTGAACCCAAAGAGGACATGCACCGCATCCTAGAGCACGTCTGCCCGAAAATCCCGGCCGACAAGCCGCGCTACCTGATGGGTGTCGGCAAGCCAGAAGATCTGGTGGAAGGGGTGCGCCGTGGTATCGACATGTTCGACTGCGTCATGCCGACTCGCAACGCCCGCAACGGCCACCTGTTCACCACCGATGGCGTAGTGAAGATCCGCAACGCCCAGCACCGCAACGACACCAGCACCCTGGATGCCGAGTGCGATTGCTACACCTGCAAGAACTACAGCCGTAGCTACCTGCACCATCTGGACAAGTGCAACGAGATCCTTGGTGCCCGTCTGAATACGATTCATAACCTGCGTTACTACCAGCGTGTGATGCAGGGTTTGCGGGACGCGATCGAGCAGGGTAAATTAGACGACTTTGTAACAGAGTTTTACCGTCGGCAAGGGAAGCCTGTGCCTCCGTTAGCTGAAAATGACGTTAAATAACAACAACATATAATTTTGTTTTTTTAAATCTACATCAATAAGAGGTTGTTAAATGAGCATTATCTCCAAGGCGTATGCAGAAGGCGCAGCACCGGGTGCACAGGGTGGTGGTATGGAAATGATCATCATGCTGGCCGTATTCGGCCTGATCTTCTACTTCATGATCTATCGTCCCCAGGCCAAACGTGCCAAGGATCACCGCAATCTGATGAGCTCCTTGTCCAAGGGTGATGAAGTGCTCACTTCCGGTGGCCTGGTTGGCAAAATTGCCAAAGTGGCTGCAGACAGCGATTACCTGGTGATCGCCCTGAACGACCAGACTCAAGTCACCATCAAAAAGGACTTCGTCTCTGCCGTTCTGCCCAAGGGTTCTATCCAGTCCCTTTAATCTCCCAAGGAGCACAGCGTGTTGAATCGCTATCCGCTGTGGAAATACCTGATGGTGATCCTGGTGATCGCCATCGGTTTTCTATATGCAGCCCCCAATCTTTACGGCGAAGATCCGGCTTTGCAGGTTTCTGCCAGCCGTGGTGCCGAAGTCAAGCTAGATACTCTTGATCTGGTGAAAGAGACCCTTGAAGCGGCCAAGATCCCGGTCAAACATGCTGCATTCGAGCACGGTTTTATCCTGATCCGTTTCAAGAACACCGAAGACCAGCTGAAAGCGCGCGATATCGTTGCCAACAAGCTGGGCGACAACTTCATTACCGCACTCAACCTGGCACCTTCCACTCCCGCCTGGCTCGAAGCCATCGGTGCGGCGCCTCTGAAGCTGGGTCTTGATCTGCGCGGTGGTGTGCACTTCCTGATGGAAGTGGACATGGCCGAAGCACTGACCAAGCAGCAAGAGCAGATGGTGCAGGATTTCCGCTCCGAGCTGCGCACCCAGAAGATCCGTTACTCCGGCGTACGCCGGGTCGGAGATCAGGTGCAGGTGATCTTCCGTGACGAAGCCGATCAGGAACGCGCCGTTTCTCATCTGCGTCGTCAGAACCCTGATTTGACTTTCACTACCGAGCAGAAAGGGGATGAGTTCATCCTGCTGGCTGGTCTGAGCGAAGCCAAGATCAAGGAAGTGAAGAAGTACGCCCTCGAGCAGAACATCACCATCATCCGTAACCGGGTCAACGAACTGGGCGTGGCCGAGCCGCTGGTACAACAGCAAGGCGCCGAGCGCATTGTCGTTGAACTGCCCGGTATTCAGGATACTGCTCGCGCCAAGGAGATCCTGGGGGCAACCGCTACCCTGGAATTCCACATGGTCGATGAGACTGCCGACATCCAGGCTGCGGCCGATGGCCGTGTCCCGCCCAGCTCCAAGGTCTACAACGATCGCAATGGTCGTCCCGTGGTGCTGCAAAAGCGGGTGATCCTGACCGGTGACCACATTGTGGGTGCCCAGTCCGGTTTCGACGAGTACAGCCGTCCCCAGGTCAACATCAAGCTGGATGGCCAGGGTGGCAACAAGATGGCCAACTTTACCAAGGACAACGTCGGTAAAGGGATGGCGACCGTCTTCATCGAGTACAAGCCGGTCGGTCAACCGGGTCCGGATGGCAAGCGCAAGTTCCGCAAGCAGGAGGAGGTGATCAACGTCGCCACCATCCAGTCGCGTCTTGGCAGCCAGTTCCGTATCACAGGTATCGACAACGCCAACGAAGCCCACAACCTTGCGCTGCTGCTGCGTGCCGGTGCCCTGATCGCCCCGATCCAGATCGTGGAAGAGCGCACCATTGGCCCGAGCCTGGGTCAACAGAACATCGACAGCGGTATGGAAGCCATCGGCTGGGCCATGCTGGTGATCGTGCTGTTCATGGGGGTCTACTACCGCGCGTTCGGCTGGGTTGCCAACCTGGCGCTCTGTATGAACCTGGTATTGATTGTCGGCATCATGTCGATGATCCCGGGGGCCACCATGACATTGCCGGGTATCGCCGGTATCGTCCTGACGCTGGGTATGGCGGTGGATGCCAACGTGCTGATCTACGAGCGTATTCGTGAAGAGATCCGCAACGGTCGCGGTGTTCAGCAAGCCATCCATCTGGGCTTTGATCGGGCATTCTCCACCATCGCCGACTCCAACGTGACCTCGCTGATCACCTGCGTGATCCTGTTCGGTATCGGTACTGGCGCCATCAAGGGCTTTGCCCTGACGCTGGGCATTGGTCTGACCGCCTCCATGTTTACTGCCATCACAGTTTCCCGTGCCATTATCAACCTGGCTTGGGGTGGACGGCGTATCGACAAGCTGCCCATCTGAGGATAGAGAGATGTTTCAGATTCTACATTTTGAAAAACCGATCCCGTTTATGCGCTATGCCAAGCCGGGTGTGGTTTTCTCTTCCGTGCTGATGGTGGTAGCCCTGTTCTTCCTGTTTGATCGGGGGCTGAACTGGGGTCTGGACTTTACCGGTGGTACCACTATCGAGGTGGGGTTCCAGCAGTCGGTGAGCCTGGACAAGATCCATGACGCTCTGGAAGAGCAGAAGATTGAAGGGGCAACCCTGCAACACTTTGGCTCCAGCCGTGACGTGCTGTTCCGCCTGACCCCGAAAGAGGGGGTCAAGGTAGAACAACAGGGTAACGAAGTGCTGGCGGCGGCCAAGCAGCTCGACGAGGGCGCAGTGCTCAAACGCGTCGAGTTCGTCGGCCCTTCCGTGGGTGATGAACTGGCGACAGACGGTGCGCTGGCCATGCTGGCCTCCATCCTCTGTATCCTGGCCTACGTGGCAGTGCGTTTCGAATGGCGTCTGGCGCTGGGGGGGATTCTCTCTCTGGTGCACGACGTGGTGATCACGCTGGGTGTCTTTGCCTACTTCCAGTACGAGTTCGACCTGACCGTACTGGCGGCACTGATGACCCTGGTGGGTTACTCCCTGAACGATACTATCGTGGTGTTCGACCGCTTGCGGGAGAACTTCCGCAAGGTGCGTAAAGGTGATACCGAGTACATTCTGGATCTCTCCATGACCGAGACCCTGAGTCGTACCATCATCACCTCCGGCCTTACCTTTATCGTGGTGCTGGCTCTGCTGCTCAAGGGCGGTGCGCTGATCCACGGTTTTGCCGTGGCCATGGTGATCGGTGTGGCGTTCGGTACCTACTCCTCCATCTATGTGGCGAGTGCGTTTGCCATGTTCCTCGGCGTCAAGCGCGAGCACATGCTGCCAACCCAGGTAGAGAAAGAGGGTGCGGACCAACAGGAAATCCTGCCGTAACAGTGAAGAGCGCCTCATGGCGCTCTTTTCTTATCTCTGCGAGTCGTTTGCTGACGCACATGATTTAAACAACAGGAGTTTGTCATGCATCACAATCCCCGTTTTTTGGCGCTGGTTGACGGGATCCGCTCCCGCATCACCGAAACCGATGTTCACCAGATCAAGCGCTGGCAGGACGAAGGGCGCACGTTTCACCTGATCGACGTGCGGGAAGAGAGCGAGTGGGCCAGGGGCCATCTGCCCGGAGCCCGATATCTGGGTCGTGGCGTGATTGAGCGGGATATCGAGACCCAGTTCCCGGATCTTGAGACCGAGCTCTACCTCTATTGTGGTGGTGGTTTTCGCTCCATTCTGGCGGCGGACAACCTGCAACAGATGGGTTATCGCAAGGTGATCAGCGTCGACGGCGGCTTTCGCGGTTGGTGCGATGCCGGATACCCTGTCGAATCCTGATTTATTTGAGGTAGAGGGGCACAGCTACATGACAAAGCGGCAGTTGACCTTTACCATATGCGGGGTCAAGCGTAAGCGTCGGAGTGTTCATTGAACGTCAGGAAAGGGATTGGATACCTCCTCGGTATCCTGTTGTTGCTTCCCATGTGGGGTTGCAGCAGTAGCAGTCAGGTTAACACCCCCAAGGTTCCCAAGCCGCAGCCTGCTTCACTGGTGTTGGCGACCCCCCTGCAGGTCTCCTACCAGAGTGAGCTGGCGCTCGCCCGACTCGGGCAGATGCTCAGTGAAATGGAACTGACCACCGAGCAACGGGCAGAGTTGTTCTATGAGCGTGCCGTGGTGTTTGATCGGGTTGGTCTGCGTTCCCTCGCGCGGCTCGATTTCAACCGTGCCCTGCGGGAGAAACCGGATTTCGCCGAAGCCTACAACTTCATCGGCGTCTATCTGGTGCAGCAGCAGAATTACGACGAAGCCTATGATGCGTTCGATTCTGCCCTCGAACTGGCGCCGGACTATGACTATGCCTATCTCAACCGTGGCATCGCCCTCTATTACGGCAACCGTCCCGAACTGGCCGCGGCCGATATGAAGCGTTTCTACGAGGCGCAGCCGGAAGACCCCTATCGGGTGATCTGGCTCTATCTGGCCGAGCAGAAACTCGACCCGTCGGCCGCCATGAGCCGGATGCGCGAGCGTCTCAACAAGTACGATGACGATGCCTGGAACTGGGATCTGGTTCGTCTCTATACTGGCGAGATCAACGCTTCCCAGCTGATGGGCAACGTGGTGAAAGGGGTGAAGGATAACCGGGAGCTTGCCGAGCGCCTGTGTGAAACCTACTTCTATCTGGGCAAGTTCGAGCTGGGCAAAGGCAACCGCAAGGAAGCCATCAGCTACTTCAAGCTGGCCTTATCCAACAACGTCTATGACTTTATCGAGCACCGCTATGCGCTGTTGGAGCTGGAGTTGATGGCACGCAAACCCTTGCCGCCAGGTGCCCAGAGCGCTCGTAACAAGGGTGATCAGCCCTCCTGATCTACTGCCAGATAGTGGTAAAAAAGGCCTCGCGATGAGGCCTTTTTGTTGGGCGTATGGCGGGTTTACTCCACCAGGCTCATGCCGGGGATCTGGCGCCAGTAGCCGTTGCAATCGCGATCCTGCTGCAGAACGAGGGGCTGATTGCCCTGCCGGTTGGCTTTGAAGCGGGCCAGCATCTCCAGCGTCTCCATCCCTTGCGGCGAAAGCCTGACCACATCTACCAGACCTTCCATATCAGCCAGCTCGTTACCCAGGTTGTAGCAGTAACCGGACTGGGTCTGGATCCCGTTGAGATTGAACACCCGCTGCCCCTCGCGGCTGTTGGCCAGTCGTCCGGTGGGGTAGTTGATGCAGGCGAGCTCGCAGTTGTCTTTCGGTTTGTCGAGGGAGCGGGCGGTGAAGCAGCGCGCCGAGTAGGCGAGCGGCAGATGGCCGTAGGCAAACACCTCCACCTCAAATTGGTCGCGCAGGGAGCCCAGATCCTGATTGAGCTGGATCAGCCAGTCACGGGAGAGCTCCACCGGCATGACCCAGCGTTTCATCCCCTGTTTGAGCAACATGCGCAGCACATCGGCGTTATAGGCGTTGATGGCGGGGCCACAGACGAAGGGGATCCCTGCCTCCCAGGCGAGTTGTACCGTACCGAGATCGTTGGCTTCGACCATCAGATCGCCATTGTCGACCAGCCGCTTCACTTCCTTGAGCTCGGAAGGGGCGGAGATAAGGGCGAGGGTCGAGAGCACCACCTGCTTGCCGGAGTTAGCGACCTGACGGGCCAGCGCAATCCAGTCATCGACTTTGAGTTCGCGCCGCTTGCTGCAAACGGTCTCTCCCAGATAGATGATGTCGGCCTGACTGTCGGCGGCGGCATGGTAAAAGGCTTCGGTATCGGCTTTGGGCCAGTAGAAGAGCAGAGGCCCGAGAGAAAATTGCATGGGTGGACTCCTTATTGCCACTGACGATGGTAGGCGCCGAGGGTAGTCTGGCTACCTTCGGAGACGCGGGCGAGCTGGGCATCCCACTCAGCTTTGACCTGATAGGCCTCGGGATTGGCCTGATAGGCATCGATGGCCGCACGCCACACCCGGGTCACTTGCTCCACATAGGCGGGGCTGCGTTGGCGCCCTTCAATCTTGACCGACTGGATCCCGGTCTTGAACAGCTCGGGCAGGAGACCCAGGGTATTGAGACTGGTGGGCTCTTCCAGCGCGTGGTAGGTCTGGCCATCCACGTCGAAACGCCCCTTGCACAGGGTCGGATAGCCAGCATTTTCGCCCGGGCCATAGCGGTCGATCAGCACCTCGTTGAGCCGCGACTCGAGGCCGTTCGCGGTCTCTTCCCAACGGACGAACTTGGCCGGTGAGCAGGCGCCGACGGTGTTGGGACTCTCGCCAGTCATGTAGGAGGAGAGATAGCAGCGCCCCTCGGCCATGATGCAGAGGCTGCCAAAGGCGAATACCTCAAGGCCAACATCGGTCTCGCGGGCCAGCTGCTTGACCTGATGCATGGAGAGCACCCGGGGCAGCACCACCCGTGTGACATTGAATTGCTGCTGATAGAAGCGAATGGCGGCGGCATTGGTGGCGCTGGCCTGCACCGAGACATGGAGTTCCATCTCGGGGTAGTGGCGGCTGGCATATTCCAGCACGGCGAGATCGGCGATGATTAACGCATCGGCGCCGAGGGCCACCCCGCGATCAACCGCCTGTTTCCATCGAGTATCGGCCCCGGGATGGGCAAAGGTATTGATGGCAATATGCAGCTTGCGACCATGTTGATGCACATAATCTACCGCCTTCTCCAGTTTGCTGTCGGTAAAGTTGAGACCGGCAAAGTGGCGGGCATTGGTGTCATCCTTGAAACCGATATAAACGGCATCGGCCCCGTTATCCACGGCGGTTTTCAGTGCCGGCAAACTGCCTGCCGGACAGAGTAATTCCATTGGTACGCTCCGAGAGTGCATATGAAGGGCAAACGAGCCCTGATTGTATGCAGCCATGCACTCCCGCTTTTTGACCTGAGGCAGCTTTGTGTGGCTTTACCCTTCTTGAGGTAACCCTGCACAAGTTTGATTTCCAACAGGATCTTGCCACTCTCCCTGTGTTTGAATGCGCAAAAAAGGGAGTCTATCGTGTTTCAACAACTGCAACGCCGCCTGGTCGAACAGGCTCCGCGCTTCTTGCGCCATCCCCTCAAGCTGGTTCCGTTCAATCTGCAAAAGCAGCTGATGGAGAGTTTACTGGCCCGGGTTTTCAAAGAGGCTATCGAAGATGGCGATTTCGAGTTTCTGGCAGACAAGTGGCTGAAAGTCGAAGTCTCTGATCTGGAGCTGTGCTGGTTTATCAGTGAGCAGAATGGCCAGCTGGTGGTGGCTCGCGAGTGTGACAAGGCCGATGTCTGCTTCAGCGGTACCGCCAACGACCTGATCCTCATCGCTGGTCGCAAAGAGGATCCGGATTCGCTCTTTTTCCAGCGCAAGCTGAAGATAGAAGGGGATACCGAACTGGGCCTTGAGGTGAAAAACCTGATGGACAGTCTGGATCTCGATGGCTTGCCAAGCCTGATGAAGTATCCCCTGATGGATCTGGCGACGTTTATCGAACGCGCCCGCACCGAGTCAGCGCAGGCTCCTGTGCAGACGGCGCCGGGCGGGATCCCGTCTTAAGTGGACAATCACCCCATGGGCATGGCGACGATAATGGTGCCGTGCCCAGAGGCAGCGACAGGCCCACAGACAGGGCACCAAGGCGATGAGTGCCGCAGGGGCGGGCAGCTGTGACATGGCCAGCCCCGCAGCCAGCCAGATAAAGGGTTGCGCTTCATACAGCCACTCCGGCTGTAGCCAGCGTTTGCTCGGAAAGATAATCAGATCGGTACGTCGGTAGCTGGAGCGCATCATCCAGGTCACCGCTCCGGCGATAAACAGCAAGGCGCCTGCAAACCAGAGCAGGGGCTGTTCACTCAACGTAATAATGGCAATGGCTGCCAGCAGGTAGAGGCTGGGCAATCTCTCATAGATAAAGGGAGGAAGCATGGCGTGGTGTCTCCTGTGCCGTTTATCGGATATCCATCAAGTTTAGTCCCCCCCTCTCACTTCCCTCATGCTGGTTTGTTATACAAACGGGTGGTTTTGTTCTGAAATGGCTCGGCTTTTACGGTGCCAACATCGTGTTCTCTTATGTTACAATTGCGCGCCATTTTTGACTGAAGATTGACTGGGCATGTTGGATCAGATTCGTATCGTTTTGGTAAACACCTCTCATACCGGCAACATGGGGTCTGCGGCCCGCGCCATGAAGACCATGGGGTTGACCCAGCTGGTATTGGTTGATCCGCAAGCCTTGCCGGATGACAATGCCTTCGCCCTGGCGGCTGGTGCCTGCGATGTGCTTGCCAATGCCCGTATCGTCCCGACACTGGACGACGCGATCGCCGATTGTGGTCTGGTGATTGGCACCAGCGCCCGCTCGCGAACCCTGAGCTGGCCCATGCTCGATCCCCGTGAGGCCGGCGAAAAGTCGGTGGTTGAGGGGATGCAGCATCCGGTCGCGCTGGTGTTTGGCCGTGAACGCACCGGTCTCACCAACGACGAATTGCAAAAGTGCCACTACCACGTGGCCATTCCGGCCAATCCTGATTACAGCTCTCTCAATCTGGCCATGGCGGTGCAGACCCTCTGTTACGAAGTGCGGATGCGCTGGCTGCAGGGGCAGGCCGCCGAGCCTGAAGATGAGATGGCCTATCCGAGTGCCGCTCAACTGGAAGGGTTTTATCAGCACTTGGAACAAACCCTGATGAAGACCGGTTTTATTGCCGATGACCATCCGGGTCATGTGATGAGCAAGCTGCGTCGCCTGTTCAATCGGGCTCGGCCGGAAGCGGCGGAGCTCAACATTCTGCGCGGTATTCTGACCTCGGTGCAGAAAGCGCGCGTACCGGATTAATCCGACTGATTTACTCAACCATATACTTGACTGATTTGGTCGGGTATGTGACCATGTGCCCCATTAAATTGCTTCGCAAGACGGTAAGGCACATGAGACTGACTTCAAAAGGACGTTACGCTGTAACCGCCATGCTCGACGTGGCGCTGCATGCAGAGCAGGGGCCCGTCCCCCTTGCCGATATTTCCGAGCGCCAGGGCATCTCGTTGTCCTATCTCGAGCAGCTCTTTGCCCGCCTGCGCAAACATGGTCTGGTGAGCAGCGTGCGTGGCCCGGGTGGTGGTTATCGCCTCGGGTTGGCCCCAGGCGAGATTTCGGTTGGTCAGGTGATCACCGCGGTCGATGAGTCGGTCGATGCCACCAAGTGTCTCGGCAAGGGCGGTTGCCACGGCGGTACCCAGTGCCTGACTCACTCCCTGTGGCGTGATTTGAGTGAGCGGATCTCCAGCTTCCTCGGGGATATCACGCTGGCTGAGCTGGTACGCCAGGCCGATGTGCGCCGGATTGCCGGCAAGCAAGATGAACAAATGAAGACCGTGTTGTCCCTGGTTGATCGGGCAGAACACGGCGATGTGAGCTTGAAAGTCCAACTATAAACGTGCTTTCCACAGCGGGACTCTGTATGACCCGGACTGTGACGGAGAAAAACATGAAACTGCCTATTTACCTTGATTATTCGGCAACCTGTCCGGTGGACCCGCGTGTCGCAGAAAAAATGATGCAGTGTCTCACCATGGATGGCCTGTTCGGCAATCCGGCTTCCCGTTCTCACCGCTTTGGCTGGCAAGCTGAAGAGGCGGTGGATCTGGCCCGTAATCAAGTGGCAGATCTGATCGGTGCCGATCCCCGCGAGATCGTCTTCACTTCCGGTGCTACCGAATCCAATAACCTGGCCATCAAGGGTGTTGCCCACTTCTATGCCAGCAAGGGCAAGCACATCATCACCTCCAAGACCGAACACAAGGCGGTGCTCGATACCTGTCGCCAGCTGGAGCGTGAAGGGTTCGAGGTGACCTATCTTGAGCCGATGCCCAACGGCCTGTTCACTATCGAGATGATCGAGAATGCCATGCGTGATGACACCATCCTGGTCAGCATCATGCATGTGAACAACGAAATCGGCGTGGTTCAGAACATTGCCGCCATCGGCGAGTTGTGCCGTTCCCGCAAGATCCTGCTGCACGTGGATGCCGTTCAGAGTGTGGGCAAGATCCCGGTAGATGTGGAAGCACTGAAAGTGGACCTGCTCTCCGTCTCAGCGCACAAGGTGTACGGTCCGAAAGGGATCGGTGCACTGTTTGTTCGCCGCAAACCCCGCGTTCGTCTGGAAGCCCAGATGCACGGTGGCGGCCACGAGCGCGGCATGCGTTCCGGTACTCTGCCGACCCACCAGATCGTCGGGATGGGCGAAGCTTTCCGCATCGCCAAAGAAGAGATGGTGAGTGAAGGCGAGCGTATCTTGGCACTGCGCCAGCGTCTGTGGAATGGCATCAAGGACATTGAAGCCGTCTACATCAATGGCGATCTGGAGCAACGTGTTCCGGGCAACCTCAACGTCAGCTTTGCCTATGTGGAAGGGGAATCCCTCATCATGGCGCTGAAAGATTTGGCAGTCTCTTCCGGTTCGGCCTGTACCTCCGCCAGCCTGGAACCTTCCTATGTGCTGCGCGCACTGGGTCTGAACGACGAGCTGGCACACAGCTCCATCCGTTTCAGCATGGGTCGCTTCACCACCGAGGAAGAGATTGACTACGCGGTCAAGCTTATTCGTGACTCCATCGGTCGTCTGCGTGAGATGTCCCCTCTGTGGGAGATGTACAAAGACGGCGTCGATCTGAACACGGTCGAATGGGCTCATCACTGATCTATCTGGTTAGTGAGCAACAGAATTAGCAGGAGTGAGATATGGCTTACAGTGAAAAAGTAATCGACCACTACGAGAATCCTCGCAACGTCGGTGGTTTCGACAAGAATGATCCCAGCGTTGCAACCGGCATGGTCGGTGCGCCCGCCTGTGGCGACGTGATGAAGCTGCAACTGAAGATCAGCGACGAAGGCATCATCGAAGATGCCAAGTTCAAGACCTACGGCTGCGGTTCCGCCATCGCCTCCAGCTCCCTGGTGACCGAATGGGTCAAGGGCAAGACCCTGGACGAAGCGGCTGGCATCAAGAACACAGATATCGCTGAAGAGTTGGCCCTGCCACCGGTGAAGATCCACTGCTCCATTCTGGCTGAGGACGCCATCAAGGCCGCCATCGCCGATTACAAGCAGAAGAAAGGTCTCTAAGCGCCGGAGAGCAGTATGGCTATTACCATGACAGATGCCGCCGCGGCACGGGTTTCCTCTTTTCTGGCTAACCGGGGCAAGGGCATTGGCCTGCGCCTCGGCGTCAAAACCACCGGCTGCTCCGGTTTGGCCTACGTGCTGGAGTTCGTTGATGAACTGACCGATGAAGATCAGGTGTTCGAGCAGCAGGGCGTCAAGATTATTGTTGATGCCAAGAGCCTGATCCATCTGGATGGCACCGAGCTGGATTTCGTCAAGGAGGGCCTCAACGAGGGCTTCCAGTTCAACAATCCCAACGCCAAAGGCGAGTGTGGTTGCGGCGAAAGCTTCAGTGTCTGAGATGTTTGACGTCAATGATCCTTCGTCTGTGGTTGAGCGGGTCGCCCATGACCCGTTCAACCATATCTCATTTGCCAGGGGCGAGTGAGGTTGTGGCGAACGTTTCCAAGAGGTTTGCATGAATCATTTCGAGCTGTTTGGGCTGGTTGAAGGCTTCGAGCTCGATACCCGTCAGTTGGCTGATACCTACCGCCAGCTGCAAACCCAATTCCATCCTGATCGTTTTGCCACCGCCCCCGAACGGGAGCAGCTGGCTGCGGTGCAACGTGCCGCCCAGATCAACGAAGCATTCACCACCCTCAAGGCGCCGCTGCGCCGTGCAGAATATCTGCTCTCCCTGCGTGGCACTGATATCCGTGGTGAACAGCAGACCCTGCAAGATAGCGCGTTTCTGATACAGCAGCTGGAGTGGCGCGAGCGTCTGGCCGATCTGAAAGATGACGCAGACCCTGAGCGCGCCATCAAGGATTTTCGCAGCGAGATCAGGCATGATCACCAGATGTTGATGCAGCAGCTGACCGAGTCTCTTGCCGCCGGTAAAGATCTCGCTGCCGCTGATTGCGTTCGCAAACTCAAGTTTGTCGACAAGCTCCTTGAAGAGCTGGAACGATTCGAAGACTCGCTTCTCGAGTCTTGATCCTTTAACGCTGGAAGTTTCATTACCCATGGCATTACTGCAAATCGCCGAACCCGGCCAGAGCGCTGTTCCTCATCAGCACAAACGTGCCGTCGGCATCGATCTCGGCACCACCAACTCTCTCGTCGCTGCGGTTCGCAGCGGTCACGCTGATACTCTTTGCGATGAGCAAGGGCGCGACCTGCTCCCGTCAGTGGTGCACTATCAAAGCGACGCCATTCGAGTGGGGATTGATGCCAAGCGCGAAGCGGCACTCGATCCTCACAACACCATCGTCTCGGTCAAACGGATGATGGGCAAGGCGCTGGCCGATATTGATACTCGCCAGCAGCCCTACCAGTTCATTGCTGCCGACAATGGCATGCCGCAACTGCAAACCCGTCAGGGGCTGGTCAATCCGGTGCAGGTCTCGGCCGAAATTCTCAAAAAGCTGGCCGAGCGTGGCGCCCAGACTCTCGGGGGCGATCTCGATGGCGTGGTCATTACCGTGCCGGCCTATTTCGATGATGCCCAGCGTCAGGGCACCAAGGATGCCGCCCGTCTGGCTGGTCTGCACGTGCTGCGCCTGCTCAATGAGCCGACTGCGGCCGCGATTGCCTATGGCCTTGACTCCGGTCAGGAAGGGGTGATCGCGGTTTACGATCTGGGGGGCGGTACCTTCGATATCTCTATCCTGCGTCTGCATCGCGGTGTGTTTGAAGTAATGGCGACCGGCGGTGATTCCGCCCTCGGCGGTGATGACTTCGATCACCTGCTGGCGGACTGGATCAAGGAACAGGCGGGCCTCACCGGTGAGCTGGATGCCCATCTGCAGCGCGAGCTGCTGGATGTGGCCGCTGCCGTCAAGCACGGTCTGACCGATGCCGAGCAGGTGGCGTGCACCTTTGCGGGCTGGCAGGGGTCAGTGAGCCGTAGCCAGTTTGATGAGCTCATCACCCCGCTGGTGAAACGGACCTTGCTGGCTTGTCGCCGCGCCCTGCGCGATGCCGGTCTCGAGCAGGTGGAAGTGCTGGAAGTGGTGATGGTCGGTGGCTCCACCCGGGTGCCGCTGGTGCGTGAACTGGTGGGCGAGTTCTTCCAGCGTACGCCGCTGACCAGCATCGATCCGGATAAGGTTGTCGCCATCGGCGCCGCCATCCAGGCCGATATTCTGGTGGGCAACAAGCCCGATGCCGAGATGCTGCTGCTGGACGTTATCCCCTTGTCGCTGGGTCTGGAGACCATGGGTGGCCTCGCCGAGAAGGTGATCCCGCGCAACACCACCATCCCGGTTGCCCGCGCCCAGGAGTTCACCACCTTCAAGGATGGTCAGACCGCCATGGCCATTCACGTGGTACAAGGTGAACGCGAGTTGGTGACCGATTGCCGCTCCCTGGCCCGCTTTACCCTGACCGGTATTCCGCCGATGGCAGCCGGCGCCGCCCATATTCGCGTCACCTTCCAGGTGGATGCGGATGGTCTGCTCTCGGTCAGCGCCATGGAGAAATCCTCCGGCGTGCAGGCCGAGATCCAGGTCAAGCCCTCTTACGGGCTGGCGGAGCAGGATATCCTCAACATGCTGAGCGCCTCCATCGAGAACGCCCAGCAGGATATGGATGCCCGCATGCTGGCCGAGCAGCAGGTTGAAGCCGACCGGGTGGTCGAGAGTCTCAATGCGGCGCTGGCCGCTGATGGCGATGCCCTGCTCAATGCTGCCGAGCGTGCCGAGATTGATGCCGCCATCGCCCATCTGCTGACCATGCGCAACAGCGGCGCAACCCATCAAATCAAAGAAGCCATTGAGGCAGCCGATGCTGTCAGTGGCGAGTTTGCAGCCCGCCGGATGGACGCCTCCATCCGCAAGGTGCTGACCGGACAAAACGTCAACAAGGTGTAATATGCCAAAACTGATCATTCTTCCCCATCCCGTACTCTGTCCGGATGGCGCCGCCCTCGAGGGGCAAAGCGGCGAGACCATTCTGGATGTGGCGCTGCGCAACGGTATCGAAATCGAGCATGCCTGCGAGAAATCCTGTGCCTGCACTACCTGCCACTGCGTGGTGCGCGAGGGCTTTGACTCACTCGAGCCAAGTGACGAGCTGGAAGACGACATGCTGGACAAGGCGTGGGGGCTGGAGCCGGAATCGCGCCTCAGCTGCCAGGCAAAACTGGCGGACGAGGATCTGGTGGTGGAACTGCCCAAGTACACCCTGAACCTTGCCTCTGAACGCCATTAATTACACATGAGTGAATTGCACGTGCAGCATCCTGTGGTGCTTCAGTGATATGGTGGAAGGCCGTGACCCTCGGGGGCACGGCCTTTTTTGTATTCGTTATTCTCTCTTTGCCAATAAGCTCTTTCCCATAAAGAGTGCTTATACATAGTGCCAGTAAAAAGGAAGCAAACACGATGGCTGACATGATGAAGGTAGCGTTATCCACCCAGGCTGCGGCCGCTTATTGGGGCGAGGGCGCCCAGCTCAGTTTCAATGGCGACGAGGCACTGATCCATCTTGGTGCCGCCGGTCAGGAGAAGGATGTTCTGCGTACCGTTCAGCGCGCCGCCCGTCGCCTCGAATCGAGCGGGATCAAGCGGGTGACGCTGGTCGGTGAAGGCTGGGATCTGGAGCGTCGCTACGCGTTCGCCCAGGGGTTCTACGCCGCCAAGGGAGCGCGTGAGCTGGATTTCGGCCAGCAGAGCGACGCGGAAGCCCGTGAACTGGATGCGCTGCTCAAGGCGGCTCGCTGGGTACGTGACATCACCAATGGCTGTCCGGAAGAGATCTACCCCATGAGTCTGGCGGAATCGGCCCTGTTGCTCATTCGTGGTCTGGCCGGGGATCAGGTTACTGCCCGCATTACCGCCGGTGAAGCGCTGCGCGAGTCCGGCCATATCGGGATCTGGTCGGTTGGCCGTGGCAGCGAGCGCGAGCCGGTGCTGCTGGAGCTCGACTACAACCCGACCGGTGATCGCAATGCGCCCGTGGTGGCGGCGCTGGTGGGCAAGGGGATCACTTTTGATTCTGGCGGCTACTCCATGAAGTCGTCTGACAACATGCTGCCGATGAAGTCCGATATGGGCGGCGCGGCCATGGTGACCGGCGCGCTGGCGCTGGCTATCAGCCGCGGTCTGAACCAGCGGGTGAAGCTCATTCTCTGCTGCGCCGAGAACCTGGTCTCCGGCCACGCCTTCAAGCTGGGCGACATCCTCACTTACAAGAATGGGGTTTCGGTCGAGATCCAGAACACCGATGCGGAAGGTCGTCTGGTGCTGGCCGATGGCCTGATGGCGGCCTCCGATAGCGGTGCAGCTTATATCCTTGACGCAGCCACCCTGACCGGCGCCGCCAAGATGGCGCTGGGGCGCGATTATAATGCGGTGTTTGCCCTCGATGAGACCGAGCAGCAGCGCGCACTGGCCGCCGCCAAGGTGGAAAACGAACAGGCGTGGGCGCTGCCGCTGGAACCCTGGCATGCCAGCCAGCTCACCTCGGCCTTTGCCGATCTGGGCAACGTCGCCTCAGCCGAAGGCACGGCCGGTGCCACCACGGCTGCAGCGTTCCTTTCCCGCTTCGTGCGCGATGAGGGCAAAGGCTGGGTGCACCTGGATCTGGCGGCCTCTTATCAGAAATCGGGCAACGATCTCTGGGCGACCGGTGCCAAGGGGCACGGTCTGCGCACCATCGCACGTTGGCTGCAGGAGGTGACCGCATGAATGTCTGGTTAAGTCGTGAATTTGCACCGGCCGAGTGGGGGGAGGGGGCGCTGCTCTCTCACCGTGCCGACGGCATGGTAATCCATCTGGTGACGGCCAATCCGCTGCTCGATATCCAGCAGGCGGCCCGTCGCCTCTGCCAGCAGGGGATCCAGAAAGTGACCCTGGCTGGTCACTGGGAGCGTGAACAGCAGTGGGCTTTTGCCCAAGGGCTGCAAACCCCCAAGGCGGAGGTGCAACTGCAGTGGGCCATGTCCTCGGAAGAGGACAGAGAGGAGCTGGAAGCGCGTTGGCTCTGCGGCCGCTGGGTGCGCGAGATGACCAATGCCACCCCGGAGCAGTTGGGCCCGCTGGAGCTGGCGGTGGAAGCAGCCTCCTTTATTACCGAGCTGGCGCCGGACAATGTGAGTCATCGCATTTTGAAAGGCGAAGCGCTGCAACAGGCGGGCTGGGTCGGCCTCTATCAGGTGGGCCGCGGCAGTGCGCGCGAACCGGTATTGCTGGAGCTCGACTTCAACCCGGGGCGTGACCCCAAGGCGCCGGTAGCGGCAGCGCTGGTGGGCAAGGGGATCACCTTTGACTCCGGCGGCTACTCCATGAAGAGCTCCGAGGGGATGCTCACCATGAAGTGCGACATGGGTGGTGCGGCGATTGTCACCGGTGCGCTGGCGCTGGCTATGCTGCGCGGGCTCGACAAGCGGGTGAAGCTCATTCTCTGCTGCGCCGAGAACCTGGTCTCCGGCCACGCCTACAAGCTGGGCGACATCCTCACCTACAAGAACGGCACCACGGTCGAGATTGTGAATACCGATGCCGAGGGGCGGCTGGTGCTGGCCGACGGCCTGCAACTGGCGAGCGAGTCCGGCGCACCGCTGATCATCGATGCCGCGACCCTGACCGGCGCAGCCGTGATGGCGCTGGGTGGGCGCTACAATGCTCTGTTCGGCCTCGACAAAGGGTTGGTAAGCCGGGCCATGACCTATGCCGATGCCGAGCATGAGCCTGCCTGGCCGCTGCCGCTGGAGCCCTGGCACCGCCAGCAGTGCCCCTCCCATTACGCCGACACGGCCAACAGCCGTCCGGTGAAGGGGGGCGGGCCGGGTGGCGCCTCCAACGCGGCGGGTTTTCTCTCCCGTTTCGTTGCCAACGAAGGGATGGGGTGGCTGCATATCGATCTGGCAGCTTGCTTCAGTGACAACGGCGATGCCCTCTGGGCGCCGGGGGCCAATACCCTGGGGATGCGCACCATAGCGCGGGCCTTGCTGGCGGAAGCCAAATAGGCGAGACAAGGCACCTTCGGGTGCCTTTTTCATGCTGTTCGAATTGTGAACAAAAGATGGGGTTTTGGCGGCTTAAGGTAACTATCGTGCGCAAGCGCACATATTTTCCGGCTCTGCTCGGTCAAGATGAGTGTGGATGTTGATTGCAAGGGAGTGATGTTTAATAAAAAGTTGCTTGTTTGTGTGTTTTTCCGGTTTTTGTTTACGTATAATCGCCAGCGAACATGGATTCTAACAATAAAACTCTGTAGTTAAGGAAAGATATCAATGGCCATCGAACGTACCTTCTCTATCGTTAAACCGGATGCTGTCAGCAAGAATCTGATCGGTGCCATCTATAGCCGTTTCGAAAGCGCAGGCTTGAAAGTGGTGGCATCCAAAATGCTGCACATGAGCAGTGAACAGGCTGCCGGTTTCTATGCCGAGCATCAGGGCAAGCCTTTTTATGACAATCTGGTCAGCTTCATGACTTCTGGCCCTGTCATGGTGCAGGTGCTGGAAGGGGAAGACGCCATCCGTCGCAATCGCGAGATCATGGGTGCTACCAACCCGAAAGAGGCGCTGGCTGGTACCTTGCGTGCCTGTTATGCCGAGAGCATCGATCGCAACGCAGTACATGGCTCCGATGCACCGGCATCCGCTGCCCGCGAAATTGCCTACTTTTTCTCTGACAACGAGATCTGCCCGCGCGGCTGATTTACGTGGATGATGACCCAAGGGAGCCTCGGCTCCCTTTGTTGTTTTCGCCGTTTACGCAATATCCCTCTATTCTCCAGGTGGAAAGCCAGACCCATTATTTGTACAATACCGCCCCCTGACGTCGTCAGCCAATAATTGATGAAGTGTTTGAACTGAGGCCATTGATGAGCGAAACAAAAATCAACCTGCTGGATCTTGATCGGGATGCCATGCGTGCCTTTTTCGTCGAACTGGGCGAGAAGCCATTCCGGGCAGATCAGGTCATGAAGTGGATCTATCACTTTGGGTGTGATGATTTCGATCAGATGACCAACGTCAACAAGGTGCTCAAAGAGCGCCTGAAGGCGATCGCCGAGATCAAGGCGCCCGAGATCAGCCGCGAGCAGCGCTCTGCCGATGGCACCATCAAGTGGGCCCTGCAGGTGGGCGATCAGGAGGTAGAAACCGTCTACATCCCGGAAGATGACCGCGCGACCCTTTGTGTTTCCTCTCAAGTTGGCTGTGCGCTGGAGTGCAAGTTCTGCTCTACCGCCCAACAAGGCTTCAACCGCAACCTGAAAGTCTCCGAGATCATCGGTCAGGTGTGGCGTGCGGCCCGCGTGGTCGGTGGCAAGCGTCCCATCACCAACGTGGTGATGATGGGGATGGGCGAGCCGCTGCTCAACCTCGCCAATGTGGTGCCCGCCATGCGTCTGATGATGGATGACTACGGCTTTGGCATCTCCAAACGCCGGGTGACCATCTCCACCTCTGGCGTGGTACCTGCGCTGGACAAGCTGGGTGACCAGATCGACGTGGCGCTGGCTATCTCCCTGCACGCCCCGAACGACAAGTTGCGTTCAGAGATCATGCCGATCAACGACAAGTACAACATCGAGGAGTTCCTCGCCGGTGTCCGTCGTTACCTGGCCAAATCCAATGCCAACGGTGGTCGGGTGACAGTCGAGTATGTGCTGCTCGATCATATCAATGACGATATGCAGCATGCTCACGAGCTGGCCAAGGTGCTCAAGGACACTCCGAGCAAGATCAACCTGATCCCGTTCAACCCCTTCCCGGGCAACCCTTACGGCAAGCCGAGCAACAGCCGTATCGATCGCTTCTCCAAGGTGCTGATGGAGTACGGTTTCACCGTGATTGTCCGCAAGACCCGTGGTGATGACATCGATGCTGCCTGTGGTCAGCTGGTGGGTGACGTGATTGACCGTACCAAGCGAACTATCAAAAATCGGATGCAACAGGATGGGATTTCCGTCAAAATGGTTTAAATGCTAAGCCATTGTATAGACAGGGAATGGATACACGTACATTGATCGTAGTGGCAGCGCTCTGCGCGCTGCCAGGCTGTGTGACCGAGACCACTTACGCTGGCCAGAACTCGACCCAGCGTGAAGTGGGTCCTGACCTCAAGGCGGCTGCCCAAACCCGCCTTGACCTGGGTATCCAGTACCTGCGTCAGGGCAATGCCGAGCAGGCCAAGTTCAATCTTGACCGCGCCCTCCAGTATGACCCCTCCAACCCCCAGATCCAGATCGGTTTTGCCTACTTTTACCAGAAGGTAGGAGATTTCAAGGCAGCCGAGACCCATTACAAGAACGCCCTTGCCATGGATCCGTCCAATGCTGACGCAATGAACAACTATGGTGCCTTCCTCTGTGATCGCGGCAGGTATGCCGAGGCAGATCAGGCGTTCAATCAGGCTGTTATTCAGCCAGGCTATGTAAAAATTGCCGATACCTATGAAAATGCGGCACTTTGTGCGCTGCAAAATCGCAGAAATGATAAAGCAGGCGAGTACTATCGCCTGGCCTTGGGGTATAATCCCCGCAATCCAGGGTTATTGCTGGACTTGGCCGAGCTTTCCATGAAAGATGGCAAGCTGCCTGATGTGCAGTCCTACCTCGCCCGTTTTGCCGATGTGTCAGACGAGAACGAGGAGAGTCTCTGGTTGAGACTTCGGCTGGCGCAGGCAATGGACAAGCCGGCATTACTTCACCAATTCGGGACTGAGCTGGTAAGGCAATATCCCACTTCGCAACAAGCCAAGCGTTATTTAGCCAATGACTATTGAACAGCAACACGATTTCCAAGACGACTCCCAGGCAGTAGGCCCAGGCCAATTGCTGCGCAACGCCCGTGAACAGCTTGGCTGGACACGAGAACAGGTTGCGTCCCGCATTCACCTTCGTCTGACCCTGATCGCCGCTATCGAATCGGATACCTACGACAAGCACACCTCCCACACCTTTATTCGGGGTTATTTGCGTACCTATGCCAAGCTGGTCGGGATCCCCGACGAGACCATTCTGGCCGCTTACGACAAGCTGGGTCTGACCCCTCCCGACAATATCGACATGCAGAGCTTCTCCCGTCGCTCCCGCCAGCAAGCCAACGACAGTCGGCTCAAGGTGGTGACCTGGCTGGTGATCCTGGTGTTGATTGCGCTCTCGGTCGCCTGGTGGTGGCAGAGTACTTCACGCCGCTCCGCCGGTGATGAAGCGCTGGCAGCCACCGAGATGAGTGCAACCAGTTCGACTCCGGCTGAACCGGCTATCACGCCGCCCGATGCAATTAACACCGCTCCGGTGGAAGGCGCAGCCAACGCACCGGCAGCCACGGACGTGATTGCCCCTGCGGTGGTCTCCGATGCGACTGCTACCCTGGCGCCTGTTTCTGCGGCTGTTGCCCCGAGCGATGTCAGCGCGGCTGTCGGCACTGCGACCGATGCAGCGGTATCCGGCGCCAATGGCACTGAATCTGAAGAGGCTGTCGTTGATCCGGCGACTGCGCCGCAACTGAAGATGAGCTTCACCGCCGATTGCTGGCTGGATGTGAAGGATGCCAACGGCAAGACCCTGTTCAGTGGTCTGAAGAAGGCCAACGACGAGCTGGTGCTGGAAGGCGCCGAGCCCCTGAAGTTCATCATTGGCGCGCCCATGGCCGTCAAGCTTGACTACAAGGGTCAGTCGTTTGATATGAGCCGTTACAACAACGGTCGTACAGCCCGCTTCTCACTGCCGCAGGAGTAATCTGTTTCCCATGTCTTCTCACGAATCACCCATCATTCGTCGTAAATCCAGACAGATCATGGTTGGTAATGTACCGGTTGGGGGCGATGCCCCCATTACCGTGCAGACCATGACCAACACCAAGACCACAGATGTCGCCGCCACCATCGAGCAGATCCAGCGGATCGAGCGGGTCGGTGCCGATATCGTCCGTGTCTCCGTGCCCACCATGGAAGCGGCGGAAGCCTTCCGGCTCATCAAACAGCAGACCCGCATCCCCATCGTTGCCGATATCCACTTCGACTATCGCATCGCCCTGAAAGTGGCCGAGTACGGTGCCGACTGCCTGCGTATCAACCCGGGCAACATCGGCAATGAGCAGCGGGTGCGATCTGTGGTCGATTGCGCGCGCGACCTCAATATCCCGATCCGTATCGGGGTCAATGGCGGGTCGCTGGAGAAAGATATCCAGGAGAAGTACGGCGAGCCGACCCCAGAGGCGCTGGTAGAGTCCGCCATGCGTCACGTGGACTATCTCGATCGTCTCGATTTCCAGGACTTCAAGGTGAGCGTCAAGGCCTCCGATGTGTTCCTGGCAGTCGGTGCCTATCGCCTGCTCGCCAAGCAGATTGAACAGCCGCTGCACCTTGGCATCACCGAAGCGGGCGGTTTCCGTGCCGGCGCGGTGAAGTCTGCCATCGGTCTGGGCATGCTGCTTACCGACGGCATCGGCGATACCCTGCGTATCTCGCTGGCGGCGGATCCGGTGGAGGAGGTGAAGGTCGGTTTCGATATCCTCAAATCCCTGCGTATTCGCTCCCGTGGCATCAACTTTATCGCTTGCCCATCCTGCTCACGGCAGGAGTTCGATGTGATCGCCACCGTCAATGCGCTGGAAGAGCGGCTCGAAGATATCATCACCCCGATGGATGTCTCCATCATCGGTTGCGTGGTGAATGGCCCGGGCGAAGCACTCGTCTCCGATCTTGGTCTGGCGGGTGCCGCCAACAAGAGTGCCTTCTATGAAGGGGGCCAGCGGGTCGATCGGCTCGACAACAAGGATCTCATTCCAACTCTGGAGCGCCGCATTCGCGCCCGCGCCGCCATGCTGGATCCCGCTAACCGGATCCCGATGGACAAGGAGTGAGCGAAACAGGGCCACATTGGGTGGCCCTTTTTCCAGGTGACTGATTTTAAATCCCGCATCCGGATTCCCTGATTTTACCTTGGGGGGGAAAATCCCTATAATGCGGCCAAATTTTACCTCTTTTTCTCGAGTATCAACGTGGCAAAACAGATCCAAGCTATTCGCGGTATGAATGATTGCCTGCCGGAGCAGAGCCCGGTATGGCAGAAGGTTGAACAGATCCTGCGCCAGGTCGTTGCCAGCTATGGCTACAGCGAAGTGCGCATGCCGATTGTCGAGCAGACTCATCTGTTCAAGCGCGCCATCGGTGAAGTGACCGACGTGGTCGAAAAAGAGATGTACACCTTTGAAGATCGCAACGGCGACAGCCTGAGCCTGCGTCCGGAAGGGACCGCCAGCTGCGTCCGTGCCGGTATTGAACACGGTCTGCTCTACAACCAGGAACGCCGGATGTGGTACATGGGCCCCATGTTCCGTCACGAGCGTCCCCAGAAGGGCCGTTACCGCCAGTTCCATCAGTTTGGTGTCGAGCTCTTTGGCATCAACGGGCCGGACATTGACGCTGAACTGATCATGCTGACCCACCGTCTGTGGCGTCTGTTTGGCATCAGCGAGCATGTCACCCTGCAGCTCAATACTCTGGGTCAGAGCGCCGAGCGTGCCGCTTACCGCGATGCGCTGGTGGCCTATCTGGAGCAGTACAAGGATCAGCTGGACGAAGAGAGCCAGCGCCGCATGTACAGCAACCCGCTGCGGGTACTCGACTCCAAGGATGAAAAGGTGCAGGCCATTCTGGCAGATGCCCCGCGTCTGTTCGACCATCTGGGCGAAGAGAGCCTGGCCCACTTCGAGGGACTCAAGCGCCTGCTCGAGTCTGCCGGTATCAAATACGAAGTGAACGAGCGTCTGGTGCGTGGTCTTGACTACTACAACCTGACCGTGTTCGAGTGGGTCACCAGCAGTCTGGGTGCCCAGGGCACCGTCTGTGCCGGTGGCCGCTACGATGGTCTGGTGGAGCAGCTGGGCGGTCAACCGACCCCGGCCGTAGGCTTTGCCATGGGCATGGAGCGTCTGGTGCTGATGCTGGAGACCCTCGAGCTCAACGCCGATATCCGCCCGGCGGTGGATGTTTATCTGGCGATGGTGGGCGAGGGGACCGAACAGGCTGGCTTCCAGCTGGCCGAGCGTCTGCGCGATGCCCTGCCGGACCTGCGCCTGATGAGCCACTGCGGTGGTGGCAACTTCAAGAAACAACTCAAACGTGCCGACAAGAGCGGCGCGGCAATCGCCCTGATCCTTGGTGAGACCGAGGTGCAAAACGGGGAGATCACTATCAAATATCTGCGTGGTCAGGCCGAGCAACAGACCGTCAAGGTTGACGCCGCCATTGCCCTGCTGGCAGCCAAAGGAGAGTAAGCTGTGGAAGTCTATACCACCGAAGAACAACAGGTTGAGGTTATCAAGGAGTGGTGGAAAGAGAACGGAACCTCGGTGATTGCCGGGACCGTGATCGGTCTGGTCGGTCTGTTCGGCTGGCGCTATTACAACCAGCACCAGCAAGAGACCATGGAGGCATCCTCCCACTCTTACAACCAGGTGATTGAGCAGCTGGCCAAGGGCGATACCGCCGGTTTCGAGCAGGCACAGCAGTTTGTCACTGCCAACAAGGGTGACTCCTACGGTGAACTGGCCGCGTTGCAACTGGCTGCCGCTGCCGTCAAGGCGGGCAAGCTGGATCTGGCTGCCGAGCAGCTGGAGCTGGTGGCGACCACGGGTGACGAGAGCATTCGTCCCATCGCGGCGCTGCGTCTGGCCCGTGTGCTGAATGATCAGGGCAAGGCAGATGAAGCGCTGGCCAAGCTGGCGACCATCCAGAATGAGGCCTTCAAGGCGCAGGTAGCCGAAGCCCGTGGTGATGTGCTGCAAAAGCAGGGCAAGACCGAAGAGGCTCGTGATGCCTATCAGGCAGCGGCCGATGCCGGCGGCCTGCAGGGTAGCGCCGAGCTCAAGCTGAAAATGGACGATCTGGCCCTGCCGGCCGTTGCGACTGGTGAGGCACCGGATGCGTAATCTATTCAAGATGGTGGCGCTGGGGGCTGCGGTCTCCTTCGCTCTGCAGGGGTGCTCCCTGTTCAGTTCCGAAGAGGATCTCAACCCGATGGCGCCGCTGCCCAAGGTTGAATCTGCCTTCACTGCCGACACCGCATGGTCATCTACTGTGGGTGATGGTATCGGTGACTTCTACTCCCAGCTCAAGCCGGTGGTGGAAGAGGATCGCATCTACGCGGCGGCCCGCGACGGCGATGTCAGCGCCTTTGACCGTGCCAGTGGCGATCGCCTCTGGAGTGTCGATCTGGCCGACCTGCCGGTCAACGCCGACAAGCGCAGCGCCCGCCTTTCCGGCGGCCTGGTCTCCCGTTACGGCAAGCTGTTCCTCGGCTCCGAGAACGGGGTGGTCTACGCCCTGAACGAAGAGAACGGTGAAGTGCTGTGGCAGACCAATGTGCCCGGTGAAGTGGTGGCAAGCCCCGCGGTGGAAGATGGCCGCGTGGTGGTGTTGACCACCTCCGGTCGCCTGATCGCCCTCGACACTGATGAAGGCAAGATGCAGTGGTCGCTCTCCGAAGAGCAGCCGCCGCTGACCCTGCGCAGTGCCGGTGCACCGGTGATCACCAACGGCGCCGTGATTTACGGTCGTGCCGATGGCAAGGTGGGCATCGCCCTGCTGAGCAATGGCCAGCCGGTGCGCCAGTCCAAGGTGGCTGATCCGCGCGGTGCCACCGAGCTGGACCGCATGGTTGACGTCGATGCCAGCCCGCTGATTGCCGGTGATGAGCTCTACGCCATCGCCTACAACGGTCAGCTGATGGCGCGCAAACTGATGACCGGCGATGAAGTGTGGAAGCGCAAGTATTCCGGCTATCGCGATCTGGCGATGACCGGTAATGCCATCGTGCTGACCGACAGCCGCAGCCACCTGTTTGCCATCGACCGTCGCAACGGTCTGGAGCTGTGGTCCAACACCCAGCTGGAAAATCGTACCGTCACTGCACCTGTCATCTTCGGTGACTATGTAGTGGTGGGTGATGTGGAAGGATACCTGTATTGGCTTGATCGTACCGACGGTACCATCAAGGCGATGCAGCAGCTCGATAGCAGTGGTCTCTACGCCGCCCCGCTGGTGGATGGCGAGACCCTGTATGTGCAGAGCCGTGACGGCAAGTTGTACGCCCTCAAGCGTCCTTGATCGTCCGATAATGTGAATATCCGGCTCCTGGTCTTCGGACCCGGAGCCTTTGTCGTCTTGAGAATGAGGCTTTTATGACTCCTGTAGTAGCCCTGGTGGGCCGCCCCAACGTGGGGAAATCCACCCTGTTTAACCGCTTGACCCGTACTCGGGATGCCCTGGTTGCCGATTTTCCCGGTCTGACCCGGGACCGTAAATACGGTCAGGCGAAGTTGGGCGAGCTGGAATTTATCGTGGTCGATACCGGCGGTATCGATGGCACCGAAGAGGGGATCGAGCTGAAGATGGCCGAGCAATCCCTGCTGGCCATCGAAGAAGCGGACGTCGTGCTGTTCATGGTGGATGCCCGTGCCGGTCTGACCGCAGCGGATCAAGCCATTGCCGAGCACCTGCGCAAGGCCCACAAGAAGGTATTTCTGGTGGCCAACAAGACCGACGGTATCGACGGTGATTCCGCGGTCTCCGAGTTCTACGGTCTGGCGCTGGGCGAGGTCTACCAGATCGCGGCCGCACACGGTCGTGGCGTGCTGAGCCTGCTGGAACTGGCCCTGGCTCCCCATCTGGAGACCCTGGTCGACGCCACTACCGATGATGATGCGCAGGATGAGGAAGAGGAGGACTTCGACGAAGAAGCCCTGCTGCGCATGGTGGCTGCCGGTGAACTCGATACCAAAGAGGACACCAAGGAGACCCCGTTCGCCGACCTGCCCATCAAGTTCGCCATCGTTGGTCGCCCCAACGTCGGTAAATCTACCCTGACCAACCGTATGCTGGGTGAAGATCGGGTCATCGTCTATGACATGCCCGGCACCACCCGTGACTCCGTTTACATTCCGATGGAGCGTGACGAGCAGAAGTATGTGGTCATCGACACCGCCGGTGTACGTCGTCGTGGCAAGGTGCACGAGACGGTGGAGAAGTTCTCCGTTATCAAGACCCTGAAAGCCATCGAAGATGCCAACGTCTGCCTGCTGGTGATCGACGCCCAGGAGACCATCACCGATCAGGACTTGAGCATCCTTGGCTATGTGCTCCACGCCGGTCGCTCCGTGGTGCTGGTGGTGAACAAGTGGGATGGTCTGGATCAGAAGGTGAAAGAGGATGTGAAGAACGAGCTGGATCGTCGCTTGGGCTTCATCGACTTCGCTCGCGTCCACTTCATCTCCGCCCTGCACGGCAGCGGTGTCGGCCATCTGTTTGAATCTATTCAGGAGGCTTACCAGTCCGCCACCCGTCGTACCAGCACGGCCATGCTGACCCGCATCATGCAGATGGCGCAGGAAGATCACCAGCCGCCGATGGTCAACGGTCGCCGCGTCAAGCTCAAGTATGCTCACGCTGGTGGCTACAACCCGCCGCGCATCGTGATCCACGGCAACCAGCTGAACGACTTGCCGGACTCCTACAAGCGGTATCTGATCAACTACTTCCGCAAGTCCCTCAAGATCATGGGCTCGCCGATCCGGGTCGAGTTCCAGGAGTCGGTCAACCCGTTTGAAGGCAAGAAGAACACCATGACCCTGAGTCAGGAACGTCAGCGCAAACGCCTGCTGAAAATGAAGAAGAAATAAGTCCTTGCGGCTGCCCTCACCGGCAGCCGCTTTGTTATCCTCGCCATGTTAGGGTGAGGAATAAGGGGAGGGGGATCTGCCATGGAGCCAGACCATGGCAGATCCACTTTTCGAGGAGTTGATTATGGAAGCCCTGCTTTGTCCGTCATGCCAGGCTGAACTGGATACCCGCAGCAAGGAGCAAACCTGTGGCCAGTGCCAGGCTAACGTTCACGTTACGGCCATCTGCCCCACCTGCCAGCAGGAGCTGGAGCGTCTCAAGGCGTGCGGCGCAGTGGATTACTTCTGCAACCACTGCAACTCCCTGATCTCCAAGCGGTCGGTACAGTTCAAGGCTGCGCTGGTGTAAGACGATAATCAGGTGAGAAAGAAGATAAAAAACCCGGCGAATGCCGGGTTTATGCTGTGTGCTCTGCAATAAGCAGGGTATAGGATCGATTTCTGCGCCACAGATTGCGCTTGATGTCATTAAGCTTGAGTTTGCGTCTGGGGCTCCAGCTGCACTTCGCTTTTCTGACCAGACTGATTTTTCTACGTTTTTGCATCTTGGTCTCCTCCCAACTCAGTTGGCCATCCCGGCCTTGGGTCATTGATGGAGCCCATCCGAAATTGCTGTTATTTAATCTCTCAACATAATGAAAACAATGCGATTTCGGATAGGCTCCGATGTGAATCGATGGTAACAGAGAAGTTTGCGTGAAAACAGCCGAATAGTGGCTGGTTAGCGCATGGTGATCTGATTGACCACTTCGGCAATGGCGGTGGGGCGCTCGGCCAGCTCGGGTTCGCTGTCGTTGTCGAGACTCTCCCGCTGATGTGCCTTCTGCTGCTCGTTGTCGAGCCAGAGCAGACTCTGGTAATACTGGCGTACGTTGTTGACATAGTTGCGCGCCTCGCTGCCACGGGCATAGCCGTAACGTACCTTGCGGTGCCAGCGCGCCTGTTGCAGCAGCGGCAGCACCTCTTTCACGTCGCTCCAGGCGTCGGGATTCTTGCCGAGCTCTTTGGTCAGGCGGCGGGCGTCCATCATGTGGCCGTAACCGATGTTGTAGGCGGTGAGGGCAAACCACACCTTCTCGTCATCGGGCACCGAATCCGGCACCTTCTCCATCATCTGTTGCAGATAGAGGGAGCCACCCTTGATGCTCTCTTCCGGATGAAGCCGGTCGTTGACTCCCATCGCCTTGGCTGTGGGCTCGGTCAGCATCATCATGCCGCGCACGCCGGTGTAGGAGCGGGCCTGCGGGTCCCAGTGGGACTCCTGATAGCTGATGGCGGCGAGCAGACGCCAGTCGATATTCTTGGCGTGAGTCTGGAACAGCGGCTGGTACTTGGGCAGCAGGCTCTTGGCGCGTTTGAGGAAGGTACGGGTATCGACAAAGTCGAAGTTTTGCACATGACCGAAGTACTTCTCGTCCAGTTTGGCGATGGCACCATCCATAAAGCGCTGACCGAAGAAGTCGATCACGCTGGCATAGAGGCTGTCATCGGGCAGCTTGCTCATGGCCCAGGCAACGGTCTGCTTCTGGGCCAAGGTCAGCCCCTCGGTGAGCTCCGGGTAGTAGCGCTGGGTACGGGCCAGCACGGTATCCTGCACCACCGTGTAGTCAATCTTGCCATCCACCACCAGCTTGAGCAGCTCCTCCACATCGGCGTTGTCGCTGGTGCTCCAGGCTAGTTTCGGATTTTCTTTACTCATCTCTTTGAGCAGATCTTCACCGGTGGAGCCGGCGGCCACCACCAGCTTGCCCTTGATATCGTTTAACGAGGCAGGCTTGGGTTTGCCGTTGCGGTAGACCAGTTTGGGAGAGACCTGGTAGAAGCCCGGGCCGAAGCGAAACAGCTCGCGCCGTTCGGGGGTGACCATGATGGCGGCAGCCGCCAGATCGAGTTTGCCCTTTTTCAGCAGGGTGACCAGTTGGTCAGTGGTGTCGACCGGGATGATGGTGAGTTTCACCCCCAACCAGTCGGCATAATTTTGCGCCAGCTCGTAATCGAACCCCTGGGCGAGGTCGTCACGCTGGTAATAGGAGGTGGGACCATAGATGGTGCCAACCCGGATCTCGCCTCGCTGGCGGATCTGCTCCAGCTGGCTGGAGGGGCTATAGAAGTCGCAGCCAACCAGTGTCAGCGTCAACAACAGCCCGATAAACAGTCGAAAAATGCAGCGCAAGTAGGTGAGTACCTTTGTTGAAAAAATCGGCATTTGTCAAAAAAGAGGCACCTTTATACCAGAGAGTGTGCGCAGAGTCACACTGCACGAAGTGAGAAAAACGTTTGTCCGCTGTGAGCCAGATCCCTATAATACGCGCGTCTCAATTCCCCCCCACTTTAAAACTTGGTGAGAAAGGTCATATGGATATCTTGCGTGGTGCCCCAGCACTGTCTGATTTTCGTGTCCAAAAACTGCTGCAACGCTTCGCACAGATGAGAAATGAGAGTGGAGTAGAGAGCGGAGTAGAGATAGAGGATGTCTATGCCGAGTATGTGCACTTTGCCGAGCTGACAAGCCCCCTCTCTCCCCCCGAGCGAGCGACCTTGGGCCAGCTCTTGCGCTACGGCCCGACCATCCCCGAACACACCCCCAGCGGTCAGCTGTTTCTTGTTACCCCCCGCCCCGGCACTATCTCCCCCTGGTCTTCCAAAGCAACCGACATCGCCCACAACTGCGGCCTGAAACAGGTCAAGCGGCTGGAGCGTGGTATTGCCTATTACCTGACCATCAAGGGGCAGGGTGAGTTGAGTGCCGCCCAGCGCAGCGCCATTGCCGCCGTGCTCCATGATCGGATGATGGAAGTGGTGTTTGCCGAGATGAGCGAAGCTGCCGCCCTGTTTGCTCACCACGAGCCGCGCCCCTTCACCCAGGTGGATGTGCTGGGCGGTGGTCGCGCAGCCTTGGCCGAAGCCAACGTGGCGCTCGGTCTGGCGCTGGCCGACGACGAAATCGACTATCTGGTGGAGAACTTCACCAAGTTGGGTCGCAACCCCAACGACATCGAGCTCTACATGTTCGCCCAGGCGAACTCCGAACACTGCCGTCACAAGATCTTCAATGCCGACTGGACCATCGATGGCGAACAGCAGCCCAAGTCGCTGTTCAAGATGATCAAGAACACCTTCGAGCAGACGCCGGATCATGTCCTCTCTGCCTATAAAGACAACGCCGCCGTGATGGAAGGGAGCCAGGGTGGCCGCTTCTTCCCGAGCCCGGCCAACGGCGAATACCAGTATCACCAGGAACAGGTCGACATCCTGATGAAGGTGGAGACCCACAACCACCCGACCGCCATCTCCCCGTTCCCGGGGGCAGCCACCGGCTCCGGCGGCGAAATCCGCGACGAGGGTGCAACCGGTCGCGGTGCCAAGCCCAAGGCGGGTCTGGTCGGTTTCTCCGTCTCCAACCTGCGCATTCCCGGCTTCGAGCAGCCCTGGGAGCAGGATTTCGGCAAGCCGAGCCGTATCGTCAGTGCCTTCGACATCATGCAGGAGGGGCCGCTCGGCGGCGCCGCGTTTAACAACGAGTTCGGCCGTCCGGCCATTCTCGGTTACTTCCGTACCTTCGAAGAGGAGGTGCCGAGCCACAACGGCGTCGAGGTGCGTGGCTACCACAAACCCATCATGCTGGCAGGCGGCATCGGCAACATCCGCACCGAACATGTCCAGAAAGGGGAGATCCCGGTCGGCGCGGCGCTGATCGTGCTGGGCGGCCCGGCGATGAACATCGGTCTGGGCGGTGGTGCCGCATCCTCCATGGCCTCCGGCCAGTCGGCCGAAGATCTCGACTTTGCCTCGGTGCAGCGTGACAACCCCGAGATGGAGCGCCGTTGCCAGGAGGTGATCGATCGCTGCTGGCAGCTGGGTGACGACAACCCTATCGTCTTTATCCACGATGTGGGGGCGGGTGGTCTCTCCAACGCCATGCCGGAGCTGGTCAACGACGGTGAGCGTGGCGGTCGTTTCGATTTGCGCGCCATTCAGAGCGACGAGCCGGGCATGAGCCCGCTGGAGATCTGGTGCAACGAATCCCAGGAGCGTTACGTACTGGCAGTGGCGCAGGACAAGTTGCCGCTGTTCAAGGCGCTGTGCGAGCGTGAGCGCGCACCCTATGCCGTCATCGGCACCGCGACCGAAGAGAAGCATCTGACCCTCTCTGACAGCCACTTTGACAATCAGCCCATCGATCTGCCGCTGGACGTGCTGCTCGGCAAGGCGCCCAAGATGCACCGCGACGTGGTGACCCTGCCTGCACAGGGCAAAGCGCTCCAGCTCGATGGCATCACTTTGAGTGACGCGGCCGAGCGGGTTCTGCGTCTGCCGACCGTGGCGGAGAAGTCCTTCCTTATCACCATCGGCGATCGCAGCGTGACTGGCTTGGTCAATCGCGACCAGATGGTTGGCCCCTGGCAGATCCCGGTGGCTGACTGCGCCGTCACCGCTGCCACCTATGACAGCTATCACGGCGAAGCCATGTCCATGGGCGAGCGTACCCCGGTGGCGCTGCTCTCCCATGCCGCCTCCGCTCGCATGGCGGTGGCGGAAGCGCTTACCAACCTGGCGCCGGCCCACATCGGTTCCCTCAAGCGGGTCAAGCTCTCCGCCAACTGGATGGCCGCTGCCGGTCACCCGGGGGAAGATGCCGGTCTCTATGAGGCGGTCAAAGCGGTGGGCGAGGAGCTCTGCCCGGCCCTGGGCATCACCATTCCTGTGGGCAAGGATTCCATGTCCATGAAGACCCGCTGGCAGCAGGATGGCAAGGAGCACAGCGTCACCTCGCCGCTCTCCCTGCTCATCTCCGCCTTTGCCCGGGTCGAGGATGTGCGCAACACGGTTACTCCGCAGCTGCGTACCGATCTCGGTGAAACCGACCTTATCCTCATCGACCTTGGCAACAGCAAACAGCGCCTCGGCGCCTCGGCGCTGGCGCAGGTCTATCGCCAGCTGGGTGACAAGGCGCCGGATCTCGACAATCCGGTCCAGCTCAAGGGCTTCTTCAACGCCATTCAGGCGCTGGTGGCTGATCGCAAACTGATCGCCTACCACGACCGCTCCGACGGTGGCCTGTTCGTCACCCTGACCGAGATGGCGTTTGCCGGTCACTGTGGCCTCGACATCCAGCTCGATCGCATCGGCGGCGAACTGCTGCCTGCGCTGTTCAACGAAGAGCTGGGCGCCGTCATTCAGGTGCGCCGCGAAGATAAAGAGGCGGTGATGACCCTGCTGGCCGGTCACGGTCTGGCAGCCTGCTCCCATGTGCTCGGCACCGTGCGCGAGGGGGATCTCATCACCCTGCAGCGGGGCGGTCAGGAGGTCTATCGTGCCAGCCGTACCGCTCTTCGCACCATCTGGGGCGAGACCAGCTGGCAGATGCAGCGCCTGCGCGACAACCCGGCGTGCGCCGACAGTGAGCACGCGGCCCGTCAGGACGCCACCGATCCGGGTCTGCATGCCAAGCTGACTTACAACCCGTCCGAGGATGTGGCTGCACCTTACATTGCCCGTGGGGTATCCCCCCGTCTGGCGGTGCTGCGCGAGCAGGGAGTCAACTCCCATGTGGAGATGGCGGCGGCGTTCGATCGTGCAGGTTTCGCGGCGGTCGATGTCCATATGAGCGACATTCTCTCCGGTCGCATCAAGCTGGAGGAGTTCCAGACCCTGGTGGCCTGTGGCGGTTTCTCCTACGGTGATGTGCTGGGGGCGGGGGAAGGCTGGGCCAAGTCCATCCTGTTCAATGACAACGCCCGCGAGCAGTTCCAGCGCTTCTTCGAGCGTGGCGATACCCTCTCTCTGGGTGTCTGCAACGGTTGCCAGATGATGTCCAACTTGCGGGATCTCATCCCGGGTGCCGATCTGTGGCCGCGCTTTGTACGTAACCGCTCCGAGCGCTTCGAGGCCCGCTTCAGTCTGGTTGAGGTGCAGGAGTCCCCGTCGGCCTTCTTCGCGGGGATGGCAGGCTCCGTGATGCCCATTGCCGTTTCCCACGGGGAAGGGCGTGTCGAGGTGCGCGATGCCGCTCACCTGAGCGCACTGCAGCAGAGCGGTCTGGTAGGGCTGCGCTTTGTCGACAACCGCGGCAGCGTGACCGAGCAGTACCCGGCCAACCCGAATGGCTCGCCGGATGGTATCACCGCAGTGACCACCACCGACGGTCGCGCCACCATCATGATGCCGCATCCGGAGCGGGTGTTCCGCACCGTGGCCAACTCCTGGCACCCCGACAACTGGGGCGAGGACGGCGCCTGGATGCGGATGTTCCGCAACGCCCGGGTTCGTCTGGGTTAATAGAGACAGCACCAGCGCATAAAAACAGAAACCGGCCAATTGGCCGGTTTTTTATCCGTGTCGTTACGGCTTGCCGAGCGGTTGGGGGATAAAGTCTCCCCGGTCGAGGATCCGCAGACAGGCATCCACCACATCCGCATCGAGCTGATGGCCGCGCATCTGGATGATCTGCTCCCTGGCCTGGGGAATGCCGAGGGCGGCGCGATAGGGGCGATCCGAGGACATGGATTCGACGATATCGGCGACGGTGAGGATGCGGGCCTCCAGCAGGATCTCATCCCCCTTGAGTCCCAGCGGATAGCCGGAGCCATCGAGATACTCGTGGTGCTGGTGGATCATCCGGGCGATGGGCCAGGGGAAGTCGATATCCTTGAGCACCAGATAGCCGATGGCGGGGTGTTCCTTGACCAGCTCGAACTCCAGTGGCGTGAGGCGTTCCGGTTTGGTGAGAATTTCAGCCGGTACCTGGATCTTGCCGATATCGTGCACCATGGCGCCCAGATAGATCCCCCGCAGCCGCTTCTCTTCCAGCCTGAGCTCCCGGCCGATGGCTTGGGCCAGCTTGGCCACATGTTTCTGATGGCCAGCGGTATAGGGATCGCGCTGCTCCAGCACGGCGGCGATGGCACCCAGCGCATCTTCCAGTGCCAGCTCCAGCTGGCGGGCATGGAAGATCTTCTCCTGTTGCGAGCGCAGATAAGCCTGCTGGGTATGGCGCGCCTGCAGGCCATAGGTGAGGTAGTCGGTCAGCTGGATGAAGAGCTGCTCCTCCTCCTGGCTGAACAACCGCGGCTGGTCGCTGTGAATGATCAGCGCACCGGCCTGATCCTCCTGCAGTGGCAAGGGGATAAGCAGGCGGGAGCGCAACGGGTGGCGGCCGGTATGGGGCCGCTCGTGGAAGATCACCTGATTGAGGCGCCGCTGGTGGAGGATGGCCTGGGTGAGGGCCTCATCGTTCAACCACAGCGTTTGTTCCGAGGCATCGGCACTGCCTGCCTGCGCCACGATCCTCGGCGGGTGGGCGAGTTCGGGCTGGCCTTGCAGCACTGCCACCAGCGGAAAACGGTCATCGACGGCGATGGCATCGCAGATATCCTGCAGCAGTTGCGGCTCATCGCCCGGTTTGAGCAGGGCGTGGTGGGCGCGGCTGATCGCCTGCTGGGTCCAGGTGTGCTGTTGCAGTTTCTCCTGCTGCCACTTCTGCTCGGTAATGTCTTCGAAGAAGACGCCGACCCCCACGATGACCCCCGCCTCATCACGTAGGGGAAACTTGGTGCTGCTGAGCCAGCGGGCTTCTCCCCCCTTCAGATAGGGCTCTTCGATGTGCTGGTGTATCCCCTCGCGCATGACTCGGGCGTCATCCTCCCGATAGCGTTGTACCAGTTCGGGGGGAAAAAAGTCGCAGTCATTCTTGCCCACCAGAGCCTCTGGTGAGAGGGCAAGATCCGCCGCCAGCAGGCGGTTGCCCGCGATGTAGCTGAATCGGGTGTCTTTGAGCAGCACCCGATAGGGAAGCTGATCCATCACTTGGGTCAGCAACAGCGCCGAGGAGGGGAGCGCATCGGTCAGTGGGTGGGGGAGTACACAGGAGGTGAGGAGTTCTGACATCTTATCCCGCCTTGTCTGCAAGTTGACTGATGGGAGGACCGAAGTGGTAGCCGGTCTGCCAGAGCACGATACAGCTGTTGACCACTTTTTCATCGTAATGGATCCCGGCATAGCGGGTCAGTTCGGCAAAGGCGTCACTCAGGGGCATGGCCCGGCGGAACGGGCGATGGGAGGTCATGGCGATCAGCGAGTCGGCCACCCGGATAATGCGCGCCTCCAGGGTAATGGCGTTGCCCGCCAGCCCCTGTGGATAGCCGCTGCCATCGAGGTTTTCGTGGTGCTGCAGCACTATGGTGGCGATGGGCCAGGGGAAGTCGATCTGTTTGAGAATATCGTGGCCGGCCTGGGGGTGCTGCTTGATCAGTTCGAGCTCCACCGGCCGCAATTCACGTGGGCGGGTGATGATCTCGGTGGGGATCTGCAGCAGGCCGATATTGTGCACCATGGCCGCCAGTCCTAGCGCATCCAGCCGCTCTTGCCGCAGTTGCATGGCCTGCCCGATGGCCAGTGCCAAATCGCGCACCCTCAGCTCATGGCCCGCACTGTTGCGATCCTTGTGGCTGATGGCGCTGGCGAGGGCACTGATGGTCTGGAACAGCAGGTCACGCTGGTGGCGCTCGCTCTCCTTGAGGCGGGTGATGTCGACCAGGGTGCCGATGATGCCGGCAACCATCCCCTGATGGTCATAGAAGAGATCCTTGAAACAGATGACCTGATAGCGCATGCCATTGCGGTCATGCAACTGCTGTTCGATGCACTGGGGCTGGCGACTTCGCAGCAACTCGGCTTCCCGCATGCTGTAGGCCTCGGCAAGCCCGACTGGCAGCAGCTCCTCGACCCGTCGACCCAGCAGTGCCTCCTTGCCGATGCCGATCACCTGATTGAAGGCCTGGTTGCAGCCCAGAAATCGCCCTTCGATATCTTTGTAGAACACCGGGATCGGGATAGCCTTGAGCAGGGATTCGTTGAAGTGTTTCAGATCCTTCAGTTCGGCCTGCTGACGCAGGGCGAGCAGCTCGCTGTCCTTGCAGAGGGAAATGGCGCGGGCCAGGTTGCCTAGCACCGGGCTGAACAGATGGCAGACCGGTACGATCTGCTGATGTGGCTGGGGGGCGAGCAGCAAGATGAGATAACCCCCTTCAACCTTGAGCCGATAGGCAAACTGGTAGGGGCGGCTGCCCGGCAGGGGGAGCGTCTGTTGCAGCAGGCAGTGCTCCTCCTCGCTGACCCACCCAGGCAGGGTCAGGGTGGTGCCGGTGTGCTGACGCAGCTGCTCGTCGCCGATCACCTTGAGCAGCTTGTATCCCTCCCGTTGTTGCTGCAATACCGCGCCAACCGGCGTGGCGCAGTGATGCATCAAACGTTGCAGTACCTTGGTGAGCAGCGCATCCAGCGTCACTTCACGCCCGATGCAGAGCGCCAGATCGCAGACGATGGCCATGGCGTGGTCGTTGTTCATATCACTGCCCCGTTACAGAGAATGGCGCCGTTATGAAATTGGGGGTAATCCCCATGGCGCACGCTGCCAATTTCGCCAAGGGAGAGGGCTCCTGCCAGATCGCCGGCCCCCGAGTGGGTCAGCAGGGTGCGCAGCTCGGTCACCGTCTGCTGGTCGAAGTGCAGCTGGCGTCCTGCGCAGTAGTAGACCTCCAACAAGTGTGCCCGGGTGAGGGTTTGTTGCTGGTTGAGGCGCCTGGCCAGTGAGCAGGTATGTTCGGTGGCACTCTCTGGCGCCTTCAGCAGGGTGAGGATGCTGTGCTCCGCGACCTCGCCGGCGCAGAGCAGGGCGCCGTCATCGTTTGCCTCGACGGGGATCCTGACAATCACATCCCCGTTGGCCCGCAGCAGGCCCAGTGGCATGTGCACCACGAAACGGTAGAGCTCCTCGCGCACCATAGTGTGCTGGAATTGCTGGCGGATCAGCCCCTGATATTTTTGAAAGGCCGGTTGCCAATCGATGTAGGCAATCTTGTTCGCTTCACTGCTGGTGGCCAGCATCGGTTGGGCCGAGAGCTGGTAACCATGTTCCAGAAAAGGAAAGCTGTTGCTGGGCAGCAGCGTGCAGTTGACCCCGTAGGCAAGTTGCCGTTGATTGTCGAACAGGCAGGCAAGGGGGGTGAAGCTGCCGCTGCCTGCGTTGGCGCCGGCATAGTTGACGCGATTGGCCAGTTGCAGATAAAGCGCATCCAGAATGGAGGCGATATTGGGAATGAGGTTGTCGAAGGTCAGAAACAGGGTTGGTGGCGGCGAAGGGGTTGGCCAGGTGGCCAGCATGCTCTCCACCTGTTCCGCAATCCGGTGGGCAAGGGATGCTGCGCTGGCTTGCGGTGTCAGAGGCAGCAGTGTGGCGTGATAGGGGTTGGCTCTGGGCAGTAGCCAGGCACCCTGCGGCAACAATCCTTGCGCACCGATCAGCTGGGGGAAAATGGCGCCATCCAGGGCGATGTTGAAGTCGCGGCACAACTGCTGCAACAGGGGAACCTGCGCGCAATCCTGTTCGGCCAGCAGTATGGTCAGCTTGCCTCCTTGCAAGGGTGCCAGCGTGGCGGCCAGTTCTGTCGGGTTAAATTGGCAAACGTAGTGTTGCTTCATCAATCTGAACTCCATTCCAGAATATAACCAATATATCAATAAGGAATTCAAGAGGGTATGAGGATCTCGCCCGGTTCTGGTTGTATGGCAAAAACCATGATGGGCATCACCCTCGCTGACTGATCTGTCATTTGCTGGCACTGTGGAGTGCGCGATGCTGTCGGTCCGCAAATAGAAAACCGGCAGCCAAGGCTGCCGGTTTTGCGGGTAATGAGGGGTAGCGACGGTAAAGGTTACTGCAATACCACGTGCTGGAACCCTTGTACCAGGCTGATGACCGGCTGGGGATAGAGCCCCAGCAACACCACCAGCACGGCAGAGAGCAGCACTACCACACCACCGGAGGAGAGAGCCCAGTCGGCGCTGGCATCGCGCTGCTGCATACCCGGTTCGCGCAGATAGAGGGTTACCATCACCTTGAGGTAGTAGTAGAGACCCAGTGCGCTGCCGAGCACGATGGCACCGGAGAGCCACCAAAGCTGCGCCTCGACGGTGACGCCGATGAGGTAGAACTTGCCGATAAAGCCGAGGGTCATCGGGATGCCCGCGAGTGACAACATCATCACCGTCAGTACGGCAGTCAGATAGGGGCGCTTCCAGAACAGACCACGATAGCTGTGCAGGGAGTCTGCATCCTTGCCGCGATAGGGGCTCGACATCATGCTGACGACGCCAAAGGCGCCGAGGCTGGTGAAGAGATACATCAGCAGGTAGACCCCGGCCGCTTCCACCGGCATCTGGCCGAATCGGCTCGCCACGATCACCGCCAGCAGGTAACCGAAGTGGGAGATGGAGGAGTAACCCAGCATCCGTTTGACGTTGGTCTGCACCAGGGCCAGCAGGTTGCCGACCATGATGGATATGACCGCCATGGCTGCCAGCAGCCAGTGGATCATGGGATCGCTCGCCGCCGGTACCGCCAGATAGAAGCGCAACAGCACGGCAAAAACCGCCACCTTGCTGACGGTGGCGAGGAAGGTGGCGACCGGTGCCGGGGCACCTTCGTAGACATCCGGGGTCCAGAGGTGGAAGGGGGCCAGGGAGAGTTTAAAGGCAAAGCCGACCAGCATTAACCCCAAACCGCCCATCAGCAGCGGATGGTGAGCCGGGCTCTCGGCCAGGGTCTGCCCCAGGGCAGCAAAGCTCAGGCTGCCAGCCTGTGCATAGAGCAGCGCCATGCCAAACAGCAGGAAGGCGGTGGCGGCGGCAGAGAGCACCATGTATTTCACCGCTGCTTCCAGCGAGTGGCGCTCGCGGTAGGCGTAACCCACCAGACCGAACATCGGCAGGGTCAGCATCTCGATCCCGATAAAGAGAGAGGCGAGGTGACGGGAGCAGGCCAGCACCAGACCACCAGCGGTGGCGATCAGCAGCAGCAGGAAGAACTCTTCCCGGTTGTCCGGGTAGGCTTTCAGCCACGATTGACCGAAGGTGCAGGTGGCCAGGGCGCCGATGAGCACCAGTCCCATATAGAAGACGGCGTAACTGTCCACTTGCAGCAGCGGGGTGACCCCCTGATCCCCCTGAGCCATCACGATGGGCAGCGAGAACAGTGCCAGATTGAGGCCAACAATGGTCACGGTAAAGGCGGTGGTGACACAGCGGCGCCACGCGATGGCCAGCATCAGGGCCGCCATGGCCCCGGTGGTCAACAGCAGGGGAAGCAGTGCCAGCAGTTGGGAAGCGGAGAAAGTCATTGCAGGGCTCCAGCAGTCGGCAGCAGATACCAGTGCAGCACGTTGATAAGGCTGCTGCTGGCGGTATCAATCACGGGTTGGGGATAGAGGCCAAGCAGAACCAGCAGTCCCGCGATCACCATCATCATGGTCAGCTCGCGGCGATCCAGTCCCTTGAGCATGCTCTCATCCTTGGCGGGGCCAAAGCAGGCGCGCTGCAACATGATGAGGGAGTAGACCGAGGCCAGTACCAGACCGAAGGTGGCGACTGCCGTGATAACAGGGGCAACCTGGAAGCTGCCGACCAGGATCAGGAACTCGCCGACAAAGTTGCCGGTGCCCGGCATGCCGAGCGACGCCACCGAGAAGAAGAGCATCACGCCGGGCAGATAGCGCAGGCGTCCCCACAGGCCGCCCATCTGGCGCAGATCTCGGGTGTGCAACCGCTCGTAGAGCTGACCGCAGAGGATAAAGAGGCCGGCTGCGGAGAGTCCGTGGGCGATCATCTGCACCACGGCGCCCTGCAGGGCCAGCTCGCTACCCGAGTAGATGGCGATCATCACAAAGCCCATGTGGGAGATGCTGGTGTAGGCTACCAGCCGTTTGATGTCGGTCTGGGCAAAGGCCACGATGGCACCGTAGACGATCCCGATCAGGCCAAGCACCATGGCGTAGGGAGCAAACTCGGCGGAGGCTTCGGGGAAGAGCGGCAGGGCAAAGCGCAGCAGGCCATAGGCCGCGGTTTTGAGCAAAATACCAGCGAGATCCACCGAGCCTGCAGTCGGCGCCTGACTGTGGGCATCCGGCAGCCAGCCGTGCAGCGGCACCAGCGGCATCTTGACCGCGAAGGCGATAAAGAAGCCCAGCATCAGCAGCCATTGAACGCCCTTGCTCATCGGGGTATTGAGTAGCTCCAGATAGTTGAAGGTGAAGACTCCGGTGGCATGCTGGTGGGTCAGCACCAGCCCGATGATGGCCACCAGCATGATAAGGCCGCTCACCTGGGTGTAGATGAAGAACTTGGTTGCGGCGTTGATCCGTGATTTGCCGTCAGTGACCGAATGGCCCCAGAGCGCAATCAGGAAGTACATGGGAACCAGCATCATCTCCCAGAAGAAGAAGAAGAGGAACAGGTCCAGCGCCATAAAGACCCCGAGCACGCCGCCCAGGATCCAGAGCAGGTTGAGGTGGAAGAAGCCGATGCGCTGCACGATCTCTTTCCACGAACAGAGAATGGCCAGTACCCCGATAAAGCAGGTGAGGATCACCATCAGGAGCGACAGGCCATCCACCGCCAGATGCAAAGAGATGCCGAAGCGGGGGATCCACGGCAGGCGCCACTCGGCGGCCCAGGCGGAGGCAGCACCGGAGACGCCCGCGCTGTCTAGGCCCGTGGTGGCAAGGGAGAAATCACCACTTAGCCAGATGGCACAGGAGAGCAGCAGGCTGGCGCTCATGGAGAGCAGGGCTACCCAGCGGACAAACTGCCCGCCGAGACGCTCCATCTGCCAGCAGAGCAAGCCGCCGATAAAAGGAATTAACAAGATCCAGAGTAAGGTCACGGTATCAGCTCTCGTTCAAGTTCATATGAGATTGCACGCCCTGTTCCATCAAGATCGGCAAACAGCCCGGCTGTACGATTTTCGTGTTGTTCATCGCGTTTACCCCAGTAGCAGCAGTGCCAGCACCAGTGCGGCACCGATCCCCATGGAAGCGGCATACCAGCGCAACTTGCCGGTCACGGTCCAGGCCAGCAGCTGGTTGCCACGCAGGGCAAACCAGGCGGGCAGGCCCATCATCCAGTCCAGCGGGTCTCGGGCCAGCAGCCGGGTCGCCAGCAGATAGGGCTTGACCCACAGCTGGTCATAGAGCCAGTCAAAGCCCCAGGCGTTGAACCAGAGGGTGCTGAGCAGGCGGCCCGGTGCGCTGTTGGCAATGGAGGTGGCCAGACGGCGCTTACCAAGGAACAGAAACGCGGCCAGCGCAATGCCTGCGATGGCGATGATGCCAGAGGTGATTTCCAGTGCATGGCGCCCCTCTTCGATATGGTCCCCCGGGCCTGCGGGTAGTACACCTGCCAGTGGCGGGGTGATCAGCGCGCCTATGCCGGTAGAAAGTACCAGCAATACCAGCAGCGGCAGATGGTGAGCCAGGCCGTGGCCCGCATGGGCTTTGGTCTGCTCTTGGCCATGGAAGGCGATAAAGATCAGCCGGAAGGTGTAGAGCGAGGTGAGGAATGCCCCTACCAGACCTGCCCACAGCAGCGCGCTTTGGCCCGAGGCTTCTACTTGCCACAGGATGGCGTCTTTACTGTAGAAACCGGAAGTGACCAGCGGCAACGCCGCCAGCGCCGAGCCCCCCACCAGGAAACAGGCATAGACCAGTGGCAGACTCTTGCGCAGGCCACCCATCTTGAAGATGTTCTGCTCATGGTGGCAGGCAACGATAACGGCACCGGCGGAGAGGAACAGCAGCGCCTTGAAGAAGGCGTGGGTCATCAGGTGGAAGATGGCTCCTTCCCATGCGCCGACACCCAGTGCCAGAAACATGTAGCCAATCTGGCTCATGGTGGAGTAGGCGAGGATCCGCTTGATATCGGTCTGAACCAGCGCGGCAAAGCCTGCCAGCACTAGCGTGATGGCGCCAACCAGCCCGACCAGATGGAGGATCTCTGGCGCCAGCAGGAACAGGCCGTGGGTACGGGCAATCAGGTAGACACCGGCGGTCACCATGGTGGCGGCGTGGATCAGCGCGGAGACGGGCGTCGGGCCTGCCATCGCATCCGCCAGCCAGGTTTGCAGCGGCAGCTGTGCCGATTTGCCGACCGCGCCGCCCAAGAGCATCAGGCAGGCCAGCGACAGGGCAGGGGAGCCCTCGGCAAACAGGGTCGGTGCGCGCACCAGCAGCTCGTGGATATTGAGGGTGCCCAGCTCCCGATAGAGGATAAATAGGCCGATGGCGAGGAAGACATCACCCACCCGGGTCACGACAAATGCCTTGAGGGCCGCTGCGCCGTTCTTGCGATCCTTGTAGTAGAAGCCGATCAGCAGATAGCTGCACAGCCCTACCCCTTCCCAGCCGAGGTAGACAAACAGCAGGTCATCAGCCAGCACCAGAAACAGCATGCTGGCGATAAAGAGGTTGGTGTAGGTAAAGAAGCGGGAGTAGCCCTCTTCACCGCGCATATACCAGGAGGCGAACAGGTGGATAAAGAAACCCACCCCGGTCACCACCCCCAGCATGGTCAGCGACAGGCCATCCAGTGCCAGCGAGAAGCTCGGGGTAAAGTTGCCCACCGCCATCCATTGCCACAGGCGCTGGACATAGACGCCCCCCTCGGGCGGGTTGCCCAGGAAGTCGATGCCCACCCACAGGGTAGTGAGGGCCGACAGGCCAATGGAGCCCACCCCGATCATTGCAGAGGTACGCTCGCCAAACCGGCCGAGGGAGAAGGCCAGCACCAGCCATCCCAGCAGCGGAAATAGAAAAGTCAGATATAAGAGGCTCATCCGCGCATCTCGCTCACAGTGTCCACGTTCAGGGTGTGGTAACGACGATAGAGCAGCAGTAACAGGGCAAGGCCGATACTGGCCTCCGCTGCCGCCAGAGAAATCACCAGGATATACATGATCTGGCCATCGGCCTGGGCCCAGCGGCTACCCGCCACCACAAACGCCAGTGCCGAGGCATTCATCATGATTTCGATACTCATCAGGATGTAGAGCAGGTTGCGGCGGATCAGCAGACCGCACAAGCCGATGCAGAAGAGCACCGCGGCCAGCAGGAGGCCGTGCTCCATAGGGATTCCATTCATTGCTGACCTCCTTCTTGTGCAGAGCGGGATGCTGTGCGGGGGACTGAGAGCACTTCACCGCTCTTCTCTTCCCGACCCAGGTGATAGGCGGTTACCAGACCCGCCAGCAGCAGAATGGAGGCGAGCTCCACCGCCAGCACATAGGGGCCAAAGAGTTCTACACCAACCTGTTTGGCGGTGACATCGGTCACCCCGAGCAGGCCGCCGGTAACACCGAGGATGCCGTGGGCCAGGAAGCCCAGCAGGATCAGCGAGAGCAGGGCTGGCCCCACCCAGGTCATGGGGGTGAGCCAGTTTTTCTCCTGCGCCTGCGCTGAGCCCAGGTTCAGCATCATCACCACGAACACGAACAGCACCATGATGGCGCCGGCGTAGACGATCACCTGCAGGGCGCCCGCAAAGGCGGCACCCAGGCAGAAGAAGATCATGGCCACGGCGATGAGGGAGATGATGAGATTGAGCAGCGCATGCATGGGATTGCTGGTGCTGATCACCCGCAGCGTGCTGTAAATGGCCACCAGGGCCGAGGCATAAAATGCCAGTTCCATGATTGACTCCTCAGGGCAGCAGGCTCTTGACATCGATGGGTTTGGCTTCGTTTTCGGCATCCCCTTTCGGCTTGCCGTCAATGGCCATCCCGCTCATGCGATAGAAGTTGTAGTCCGGGTATTTGCCGGGCCCGCTGATCAGCAGATCTTCCTTCTCGTACACCAGATCCTGGCGGCGATACTCACCCATTTCGAAATCCGGCGTCAGCTGGATGGCGGTGGTGGGGCAGGCCTCTTCACACAGGCCGCAGAAGATGCAGCGAGAGAAGTTGATGCGAAAGAACTCCGGATACCAGCGACCATCTTCCCGCTCAGATTTTTGCAGCGAGATGCAGCCGACCGGGCAGGCAACTGCGCAGAGGTTGCAGGCCACGCAGCGCTCGTCCCCGTCGGGGTCGCGGGTCAGCACGATGCGACCGCGGTAGCGGGGGGCCGCATAGACAGCCTGCTCCGGATAGTTGAGGGTTTCACGGGGCCGCCAGGCATGGGAGAAGACCATGGCCAGACTGCGTAACTGGGTGCCGACACCCTGAATAATGCTAACAATTTTCATATTGAGTGCCTCACTGCGTACTTATCAGTACAACTGCCGCGGTGACCAGCATATTGATCAGGGTCAGCGGCAAGCAGACTTTCCAGCCAAACGACATCACCTGGTCAAAGCGCGGGCGAGGCAGGGAGGCCCGCAGCAGGATGAAGAACACCATGAAACAGGCGGTCTTCAGGGCAAACCAGATGAAGGGGGGCAGCCAGGGGCCGTGCCAGCCACCGAAGAAGAGGGTCACGATGAGCGAGGAGATCAGCACGATGCCGATATATTCGCCCACGAAGAAGAGACCCCACTTCATCCCCGCATACTCGATGTGATAGCCGTCGGCGAGCTCCTGCTCGGCTTCCGGCTGATCGAACGGGTGACGGTGGGTGACGGCGACACCGGCAAACAGGAAGGTGACAAAGCCCAGGATCTGGGGCACCACGTTCCACAAGTCTGCCTGTGCCTCGACGATATCCCGCAGGTTGAAACTGCCGGTCTGGATCACGATCCCCATCAGCGACAAGCCCAGGAACACCTCGTAGGAGAGGGTCTGGGCCGAGGCGCGCAAGCTGCCGAGCAATGAGTATTTGTTGTTGCTTGACCAGCCGGCGAACAGCACCGCATAGACCGCCAGCCCCGCGATGGCCAGGATGTAGAGCAGCCCCACATTGAGATCCGCCACGCCCCAGGTGGGGGTGATGGGCACCACCGCAAACGCCAGAATAAAGGCGGTGAAGGCGATGATGGGGGCCAGGATAAAGATCCGCCGATCGGCAAACGGCGGGATCCAGTCCTCCTTGAAGAACATCTTGATCATGTCGGCGGCCAGCTGGAGCAGACCAAACGGCCCCACCCGGTTGGGGCCGTAGCGATCCTGCCATAGGGCCAGCAGACGGCGCTCGATAAAGCTCATAAAGGCGCCTGCCCCTACGATCCCCACCAGCACGATCAGTGCCTTGCCCACCTCCAGCAACAGATCGATCAGCGACTCGCTCATGCGATCACCTCCTGCAGGTTAGTGATTGAGGCTTGTTGCAGGGCCGTCGGCAGGCCGTTCACCCCAAGGGGGAGTCCCACCAGACCGGCGCTCAGCTGATCGCTAAGCCGCAGACGCAGTTGCCAGTGGCTACCGCCCCAGGAGAAGGAGACCTGACTGCCCCCGTGGAGGGCCAGACGCTGCGCATCAAGGGGATTGAGCACCAGCTCGGGTTCGTTCATCCGGGCCTGAATGACCGGGCTGCGGGCCGACAGCTCCTCACCGCCAAACAGCTGGGCATAATTGACCACTTGCAGCGCCTCTGCGGCCTTGAAGGGGGCGGGGATGGTGGTGAACCAGCCGAGCAGCGCCTTGCCTTCTGCCTGCGGGTCTGTTGCTTCCAGCAGACGGCGACCCGGATCGCCAGCACGCAGTTTGCCACCCACTTCATCCTGGAACTTGTTCCAGGCGGAGGGAGAGTTCCAGCCCGGCGCCCAGGCGAACGGTACTTGCGGCAGCGGCTGACGGGCTCCGGCATACCCTTCCATGGAGAAGTTGAAGGGGGAGTCGGGATCTTGCGCTACCCGCGGCTCGCTGACGTTCTGATCCGCCAGCATGGAGGTGCGACCACTGTAGCGGTGTGGCTCACGGGCCAGTCGCATGCCACGGATCCGCAAGCCTGCGTTGGGCGCCGCTTCCAGCATGGTAGCGAGCAGCGGATTGCTGGTGGCGCAGTCATGATTGACCTGGTCGAAGTTCTGCCAACGCAGCGGCTTGCGTTCGATCGCCCCTTGCAGCGCCGCCAGCCAGCGCCACCCTTCACGCACCTGAATATCGGCGTTGTAGAAGGCGGGTGCATAGACCTGGAAGAAGCGCTGGGCGCGCCCTTCCATGTTCACCAGGGTGCCATCGGCCTCGGCAAAGCTGGCGGCCGGCAGGATCAGATCAGCCTTTTGTGCAGTCCGGGTGTCCTGATGATCGATGACCAGCAGGTGCTGCAGTCTCGCCAATGCAGCATCCACCCGGTTGCGCGGCGCGCGGCGGTAGAGATCGTTCTCCAGAGTGACCAGCGCCAACCCCTCTTCGGCCTCGATACGTGCAAGGGCGGCTTCGAGCGACTTGTCTGACAAGGTTTGAGCGCCCAGCATGGCCAGGCCGAGCGAGTTGGCCTCCTGGGCAACCAGCGCGATGCTGGCTTCCAGACCACGCCCTTTCAGGGCACGAGCAATATTGCTGGCTGCTTCAACCAGCGCCACGCTGCGTGCGCTGGAGCCGGCGATGATGAGCGGTTTTTTGGCATTGCCAAGCAGTTCGGCCCAGCGTGCAGCCTGAGCCTGCTGCTCGGCAGAGAGGTCGGCGATAGCTGGTGCCGCATTGTCGAGCATGTTGGCGATGGCAAAGCCAAGGCGCGCCTGATCGGCGTAGGGAGCGTGCAGTTTGTCGGCCGCTACATCATCGAGACGGGTGTTGTCGAGACTGGTGATGAGCAGCGGATAGCGCTCGTTCTGACCCAAGGTCTGAACGGCAGCGACTTGCCACAGATCCACCTTCATCTTGCGGGCCAGTTCGCGGGCCTTGCCCTTGACGGCTTGACGCAGGGCCAGCGCAATTCGAGCCGCGCTCATGGTGACATCTTCGCCGAGTACCAGAATGGCGTCGGCCTCTTCCATGTCGCGCAGGCTAGGTGTTGATACGCCGCCATGCTGCAAAATCTGCAGGATCTTCTGCTGGCATTCCCATTCGGCCTGCTCCATGCCGCAATAGAAGTTCTCTTCACCCACCAGTTCGCGCAGAGCGAAGTTGCTCTCCAGCGACGCACGGGGCGAACCGATACCGATCACTCCGCTGGCGGTGCGCAGGGCATCGGCGGCGCGGTTGAGGGCTCCATCGACCGTGATGGCCAGCTTGTCGTTACCTTCACGCAGCAGCGGTTGGCGCGGGCGGTCGGCCAGGTTGACATAGCCATAGCCAAAGCGGCCGCGATCGCAGAGGAAGTAGTGGTTGAGGCTGCCGTGGAAGCGGTTTTCGATACGGCGCAGTTCGCCATAACGTTCGCCCGGGCTGATGTTGCAGCCCACGGAACACTGCTGGCAGACGCTCGGGGCAAACTGCATGTCCCATTTGCGGTTGTAACGCTCGGAGTGAGTCTTGTCGGTGAAAACCCCGGTAGGGCAGACTTCCACCAGGTTGCCGGAGAATTCGCTCTCCAGCGTGCCATCCTCTACCCGACCGAAATAGACGTTGTCGTGGGCACCGTAGACGCCAAGATCCTCGCCACCGGCATAATCCTTGTAGTAACGGACGCAGCGGTAGCAGGCGATGCAGCGGTTCATCTCGTGGCTGATGAAGGGGCCAAGATCCTGATTCTGGTGGGTGCGTTTGGTGAAGCGGTAGCGACGGCTGTTGTGGCCGGTCATCACCGTCATATCCTGCAGGTGGCAGGCTCCACCCTCTTCACACACCGGACAGTCGTGGGGGTGGTTGGTCATCAGCCACTCCACCACGCTCTTGCGAAACTCCTTGGCCTCTTCATCTTCGATGGCGATATAGGTGCCATCGGTGGCCGGTGTCATGCAGGACATCACCAGACGGCCACGTTTGTCATCGGCATTCTGATACTGTTTGACCGCACACTGGCGGCAGGCGCCAACGCTACCCAGCGCCGGATGCCAGCAGAAATAGGGGACGTCCAGACCCAGCGACAGACAGGCTTGCAGCAGGTTATCTGCTCCGTCTACCTCGTACTCTTTGCCGTCTACATAAATGGTTGCCATACAACTTCCCTGAAACCTGTTTTGTGAAATCTGTGGTGTCGTTACCAGCGCTCGCCCAGCAGATTGGGCTGGATCCCTTTGACCGGCTTGCGGTTGTCGCCGCTGCCTTTGATCCCGGCCTCGAATTCGGAGCGGAAATATTTGATGGCGCTGGCCAGCGGCTCGACGGCGCCCGGTGCGTGGGCGCAGAAGGTCTTGCCCGGGCCAAGGAAACCGCAGAGTTGCTCCAGGGTCGCCAGATCGCCGGATTGCCCTTCGCCACGTTCCAGTGCCCGCAGCAGCTTGACGCTCCAGGGCAGGCCGTCGCGGCAGGGCGTGCACCAGCCACACGACTCGCGGGCGAAGAACTCCTCCATGTTGCGCAGCAGGGAGACCATGCTGATGGAGTCATCCACCGCCATGGCGAGGCCAGTCCCCATCCGGGTGCCGACCTTGCCGATACCGGCGGTATACATCTGGGCATCGAGGTGCTCCGGCAGCAGGAAGCCGGTGCCCGCGCCGCCCGGTTGCCAGGCTTTCAGGCGATAACCGCTCTTCATCCCGCCGGCGTAATTTTCAAACAGCTCGCGGGCGGTGATGCCAAAGGGCAGCTCCCAGACCCCGGGGTTGTTCACCTTGCCGGAGAAGCCCATCAGCTTGGTGCCGTGATCTTCCGAGCCCGGCAGCGCCAGAGCGTGATACCAGGCGACTCCGTTGCCGATAATGGCAGGCACGTTGCAGAGGGTTTCGACGTTGTTGACGCAGGTGGGTTTGCCCCAGACGCCGGAAACGGCGGGGAAGGGGGGTTTGGCACGCGGGTTGGCGCGGCGCCCTTCCAGCGAATTGATCAACGCCGTCTCTTCACCACAGATGTAGCGGCCGGCGCCGGTGTGGACGAACAGCTCGAAATCAAAACCCGAGCCCAGAATGTTCTTGCCCAGCAGACCGGCGGCCTTGGCCTCTTCCACCGCGCGGCGCAGGTGGATGGCGGCATCAACGTATTCGCCGCGCAGGAAGATATAGCCGCGATAGGCCTTGAGCGCCCGAGCACTGATGATCATCCCCTCGATCAGCAGATGGGGCAGTTGCTCCATCAGCAGGCGATCTTTCCAGGTGTTGGGCTCCATCTCGTCGGCGTTGCAGAGCAGGTAGCGGATGTTCATGCTCTCGTCTTTGGGCATCAGCCCCCACTTCACGCCAGTGGGGAAGCCCGCGCCGCCACGCCCCTTGAGACCGGCATCCTTGACGGTACTGACAATCTCGTCCGGGCTCATCTGGCCGAGCGCCTTGCGGGCGGCTTCATAGCCCTGTTTGGCCTGATACTCCTCCAGCCATACCGGCTGGCCGTCATCCCGCAGCCGCCAGGTGAGCGGATGGGTCTCGGCGGTGCGGGCCGTGCGGTTGGCTGTGCCAAGAGAGGCGAGGATCTTGTTCTGCGGCAGGCTCATGGGTAAGCCTCCAGGGTTTTCAGCAAGGTCACCGGATCGAGGCCGCCATAGGTGTCGTCATCGATCATGATGGCTGGCCCCTTGTCGCAGTTGCCAAGGCAGCAGACCGGCAGCAGGGTGAAGCGGCCATCCGGGGTGGTTTGACCGGGGCCGAGGTTCATCACCTCCTTGAGACCGGCCATCAGCTCTTCATGGCCATTGATGTAGCAGACCATGCTGTCGCAGACGCGGATGATGTGGCGCCCCACCGGCTGGCGGAAGATCTGGCTATAGAAGGTGGCGACCCCCTCCACGTCGCTGGCGGGAATGCCGAGCTCGGCCGCGATGGCATGAATGGCGCCGTCGGGGACCCAGCCTCTGGCCTGCTGCACGATCTTGAGCGCTTCGATGCTGGCGGCGCGGGGATCTTCGTAGTGGTGTTTCTCGTGTTCGATGGCATCGCGTTCAGCCTGGCTCAGAACGAAGTCGTCCTGTTTGCTGCTGCATGCCCCTTGCCCCTGTGGGGTCTGATTATTGTGACACTGACATTGCTGGCTCATGACTTGACCTTTGGTGGCTTGTCCTTTTACTGCTCGTCCGGTGATCCCAATTCCCGGCCATGGCCGGGAGGCGGGATCACTTAACGGTCCACATCCGACATAACGAAATCGATACTGCCCAGATAGACGATGAGGTCCGACACCATGCTGCCCTTGATCACCGAGGGGATCTGCTGCAGGTGAGCAAAGCTCGGGGTGCGGATCCGGGTCCGGTAGCTCATGGTGGAGCCGTCACTGGTCAGGTAGTAACTGTTGACCCCCTTGGTCGCCTCAATCATCTGGAACGACTCGGCAGCGGGCATCACCGGGCCCCAAGACACTTGCAGGAAGTGGTTGATCAGGGTCTCGATGTGCTGCAGGGTGCGCTCTTTGGGCGGCGGCGTGGTGAGGGGGTGATCCGCCTTGAAGGGACCCTCCGGCATGTTCTTCATGCACTGCTCGATGATCGACATGCTCTGGCGGATCTCCTCGATCCGCACGGTAGCTCTGTCGTAGGCATCGCCATTGCTGCCGACCGGCACTTCAAAGTCGAACTGATCGTAACCGGAGTAGGGGCGCCACTTGCGTATGTCGAAGTTAAGGCCGGTGGCGCGCAATCCGGCCCCCGTGGTGCCCCAGGACAACGCCTGCTCGGTGGTGTAGGCAGAGACGCCTATGGTGCGACCGCGAAGAATGCTGTTGCGCATCGCCGCTTTTTCGTAATCCATCAGCCGCTTGGGCAGCCAGCTTAGCAGGTTGTCCTGCACCAGCCGCTGCCATCCCTTCGGCAGGTCGTGGGCCACACCGCCGATACGGAACCAGGCCGGGTGCATGCGGGCACCGGTGATCGCTTCGATGATGGTGTAGATCTTCTGCCGGTCGGTGAAGGTGAAGAAGACCGGGGTCATGGCCCCCACGTCCTGGATATAGGTCCCGAGGAACAAGAGGTGGCTCTGGATGCGGAACAGCTCCGCCATCATCACCCGGATCATGTCGACCCGCTGCGGCACCTTGATGCCGGCCAGCTTCTCGACCGCCAGCACATAGGGGAGGTTGTTCATCACCCCGCCCAGATACTCGACCCGGTCGGTATAGGGGATGTAGCTGTGCCAGGACTGGCGCTCGCCCATCTTCTCGGCACCACGATGGTGGTAGCCGATGTCGGGCACGCAGTTGCGGATCTCCTCGCCATCGAGCTGCAACACCAACCGGAAGGCACCGTGGGCAGAGGGATGGTTGGGGCCGAGGTTGAGGAACATGTAGTCCTCATTCTCGTTGCCGCGGGCCAGCCCCCACTCTTCCGGTTTGAACAGCAGGTTCTCCTGCTCCATGTCCTGTTTGGCGGCATCGAGCATGAAGGGATCGAATTCGGTGGCGCGCGCCGGGTAATCCTTGCGCAGCGGGTGACCCTGCCAGCTCTTGGGCATCATGATGCGGGTCAGATGGGGGTGACCGTCGAAGGTGATGCCCATCAGATCCCACACTTCCCGCTCGTACCAGTTGGCATTGGGGAAGTGGTTGGTGATGGAGGGCAGATGCAGGTCACTCTCGGCCAGCGCTACTTTCAACATCACATCGGCGTTACGGTCGATGGAGATGAGGTGATAAAAGACGGTGAAATCGCTCTGGGGCAGACCGTCGCGATGGCTGCGCAGCCGCTCGTCAGTCGCACTCAGATCGAAGAGCATCACAAACGGGGAGGGCACCTTGCGCAAAAAGCCCATCACATCCTGCAGCAGTTCGCGGGGGAGCCAGACCACCGGTACGCCGGTGCGCGTGGTCTGCACGGTGAAGTGCTCGGCCCCGAAGTGGGCAAACAGTTCGCCAATGACTTTGGCATCCTTGTGGTCGCTGGGCTGCCACTGGGCCATGGCGTAATTGCTGGGAAAATCACGAGTCAGTTTCATGGTCAGATCTCATCCGGCGTGCGCAGGTTGGTCACATTGATCCGTTCGCCGCGCTTGCGCTCTTTTTCGGCCTGCATCTGGGGACGGTAGATCCCCTGATCGCCCACTACCCAGGAGAGGGGGCGGCGCTCTTTGCCGATGGAGTCCTGCAGCAGCATCAGGGCTTGTAAAAAGGCTTCGGGACGGGGCGGGCAACCCGGAATGTAGACGTCGACCGGCAGGAACTTGTCCACCCCCTGCACCACGGAATAGATGTCATACATGCCGCCGGAGTTGGCGCAGGCCCCCATGGAGATCACCCACTTGGGTTCGAGCAGCTGTTCATACAGGCGCTGGATGACTGGCGCCATCTTGATGAAGGGGGTCCCTGCAATCACCATGAAGTCGGCCTGACGGGGCGAGGCTCGGATAACTTCGGCGCCGAAGCGGGCCACATCGTGGGGGGAGGTGAAGGCGGTACACATCTCCACATAGCAGCAGGAGATGCCGAAGTTGTAAGGCCAGAGGGAGTTTTTGCGGCCCCAGTTGACTGTGTCTTGCAGCACCTCCTCGAGGCGGCCCATCATGATGCCGCGCGTAGCTTCTTGCGCCAGTGGATCATCGACGGTCTGGCGCTGCTCCTGGGGGTAGCGCTCAACGGGTGCATCCGGGTCAATCCGGGTCAGGGTGTACTTCATGGTGCAACCTCAAGGAAAGGGTCTGTGGTTCAATCACTGTTTTTGTTGTTCAACTGCGGTTTGCGCGGTGACCAGTCCAGTGCGCCGATGCGCCAGAGGTAGATCAGGCCGATAAGCAGCAGTCCGATGAAAATGGTGGCTTCAATAAAGCCGACCCAGCCACTCTCCCGCACGGAGACAGACCAGGCAAACAGGTAGAGCGCCTCGACGTCGAAGATGACGAAGAACATGGCGACCAGATAGAACTTGGCGGAAAAACGCAGGCGGGCACTGCCGACCGAGTCGACACCAGATTCAAATGGCTTGTTCTTGGTGCGGCCGTAGGCACGACCGCCCAGCAGGGCGGCGAGGCCTATCATTACCAGACAGATGGTGATGGCACCGATGACATAAATGGCAAAAGCCCAATGTTGAGCAGAAATATCAGCAAACATAGAGGTTTTTCCTAACCAAATTAATCAAGTGACTTAACAATAATGTTACGCATTATGACACTTTCGCACTGATTTACATGTCATTTTTACGGGTTAATTATTAATCGGTTAACCGGTAATTAAATTTTGTTAAGAAGTGCACTTTTTTGTTGGTTATGGCGGGCGGGAAAGGCCTGTAAAGCGCAGAGAGCTGCTCCTCGTTATCACCTGAAAGGGGTAAATGCCGCGGGCGAAGCCGGATCAGGTCGGTATCGCGGGCAGGGGGCACAGGTGGGAGAAGAGCGTGATGGCGGGTGAGATAGGGGGTGGCAAGAGCAATAAAAAGAGAGGCTTTCAAGCCTCTCCTGTCATCGCGTTCCGGTTTCGAGCGTGGGGCGGTCAGGGTTTATTGGCGACTAGCAAGACCTGATCCGGGTAGGCGCCAATGGAGCGAAGACCGATATCTCCCGAGGTGATATCCAGATACGCCCGCTGACCATTGGCGGAGGTTACCGTGCTGCTCATCAGATAGACATAGCCCTCATTGACCTCTTTACCGCCCCCCGCCATGGCGCGCGGGAAAATGGCTTCATTGAGAGAGGGCTTGTAGCAGGCATGCTCGACCAGGGTTGCCAGCTCCTTGATGTCGGGCAGGCGCCACTGGCTGATACCGCCGAAGTGATAGAGAGCATGGCTGCTGTCACTGCGGATCCGCTCCGCCACTTGCAGCCCCTGCTGCCAGTAGTAAACGGTCGGTTCCCCCAGGCAACTGCTGCCACTCCATGTCTGTCCCAGTTTGCAGCGCATCCAGGTGAGGCCGGTGTGTTGATCCGTGACAGTGCCGTTGCCATGGTCAAGAAAACGGGCAGAGGGGGCGGTGCGATCCATGGTGTCATCACAGATGGCAGCACCGTGGGCCAGGGGGGCCATCAGTGTCATCATGGCGAACGAAAAGCGATAAAGGCTCATGATATTCCTCGGATTATTGGGGAGTGGCGACCAGTCGTACCTGCATCAGCTCGATATAGGTATCTTGCTGCACCAGCGCGGGATAGGTGGTGCCCGCATCTTCTCCCAGGAGCAGGACTGTGCGTTTGCTGATGGGGCCACCGGAGAAGCGCTGGGCGGTGTTGCTGGTGGCGCTCCAGTAGTAGCCATCGTAGGTGTCATCTTCCGAGGAGGCGATATCCGGGAAGTAACGGGTATCCACGATGATGCGCTGACCCAGCGGGTCCTTGGCCAGGCTACCGTAGTGCATCAGTGACATCAGCTCACCCATGGTGGGCAGCCGCCACTGGCTGATGCCGCAGCGCTGCTCGCCATTGAGCCACTGCTGATACGCGCGGGTGGTCAGCATGGTGGTCAGCGCCTGTGCCCGGGCGAGGGCCGCCAGATCTCCTTCGGCGGTGAGCTGTTCGATCCTGTTATGAATATGCTGGTAGGCCGCTTGCTGCTCGCCTGCGGTCGCCTTGAACTGCTCATCCTCATAGGCAAAGGGTCTGCTTTTCCAGTCAGGACTCAAGGGATCATCCGATTTGACCTCCCACACCAGACCGGTATTGAGATCCTTGACGCACTGCCAGCTCGGCGCGTTGTCGGGGAGAACCTGACCGCGATCATCGAGTTTGCGATAGGCAAGCTGGGGACGAGTGCGATTCCAGCTGGCATCTTGTCCCGGATAGTCATCGGGTTCCTGTTCCAGCAGCGGGTCGTTGCCATCGCTGAAGGTGGTGACGCCGGTGACGGTCAGCAGGTTGCGTGGCTGCTGCTGCACCAGCAGGGTCAGCAGCTCGCTTTGGGTCTCTTCAGCAAACTGGCCGTTGCGCTGCCACTCCTGAGCCAATTGCGCCAGCATCAGGCTGATGGCGCGATAGCTGGTGGTGAGCAACTGGGTCTCCTTGGCTGTGGCAAGGCGTGTGCGGGCCTGTTGCTGCAAGCTGATCGCCACCTGCTGTAGCGCCTGATCAAACTGGCCGAGACCTGCGAGGGCCGCGCGGTCGCTGCCTGGTTGCAGCGGCGCGAGATCGGCCAACATCTGCGTCAGTGCGCGATCGGCGGCCACCCCTTCGGCAATGCGGCTCTGCCACAGGGTGCTGAGCAGGGTTGGTTGCAGCCGTTGTGGATCCCCTTTGGCGGCCGGATGTGCCAGTAGCAGGCCTCCGCTCCTCGGTACGAAAAGCAGGGGCGAGTTGACGATGTTGGCCGAACGGCTGACCAGGGCCACAACTCCTTCGCCGCTGACGGCAGGGTCGGCAGGATCACATTGCCAGTTCTGATCCAGATCGGCGCACAGGGTACCGGCGGTTGGCAGGGCGACATCGACCCGGTAGTCCGGGATCGCCAGTGGTGCGTTATCTTCCCCGCCGCCACAGGCGCTGAGCAGGGCTGAGAGGGTTGCAATAACCAGTACGGATGGTTTCACTTCACATTCCTTGATTCGGTCACAGGTTCACGGGGGCGGTAACCCCCGTGGTACAGGATTCAACGGCGCGGGGTGCTCCGGCGCCAGATGCGGGGCCAGAGGGCCAGCAACAGCAGCAGGGGGGAAGTCGTGCCGCCACCCCCTTCATCCTGCTCAAGGGGAATGATGCCGGTGTTGGGCAGGGCTTCATCCTTGTCGCAGCGGGCGCCGACTTGCTGGGCGACCCGCCAGTTGCGCAACTGACCGGTGTCACCGGCGCTGGTGTCGTTGATCTCCAGCAGCCAGCGGCCAGCGAGCGGTTCGCCGTGCAGCTTGTCCAGCGATTCGAACGGTACCAGTTCACGGGGAAACTCCCCCTTGAGCCGGGTATGGCTGGCGTAACCCTTGTTCCACAGGCTAATCCGGGTGCCGTAAGGGGAGGTGAGCCAGATCTCCAGCTGCTCCAGTTTGCTGTGCTCCAGATCGAGGGCTACCACGAATCCGCTGTCGATGCGGGCCTTGCTCTCGGGCAGGGTGAGAGTGAAGCGGGACAGGCCGTGCCGTTCATCGCTCACCGCATCCTTGATCTGGCCACCCTGGCCGATGGCCCGTTGCCAGAGCGGTTCACCGATCGGCAGTTGCAGGTCAAGGCGGGTTTGGCGCTCGGTGGGGCTGGGCAGGGTGAGCTGGAACTGCAGCGGCAAGGTGACTGCCTCGCCACAGGTCAGGTTGCTCGCCGCTTCCAGCGGCAGGGTCCAGCGGGCGCTGCCATCGGCGTTGAGCTCTCCCTGCCAGTGACCGTCACCCATGAGCCCCTTGGTCGGGATCAGGCTGGCGTCAGCCACGGTCAGGGGGCGGCCGCTCTGGTTGGTCAATTCGATGGCGAGGCTCTTTTTCTCCCCGGGCAGCAGGTAGCTGTCATCGGCAAGGCGGGCCGCGATGGGCGTGGGCAGCAGGGCGTGGTGGCGGAAGGCCTGCTCCAGCAGCTTGCCATAGCTGCGGTCCGGATAGAGGCGGTTGGCGGTATCCACGGTGACCCGCGCCAGCTGGGGCATCCGCACCTGCGGGCCGAGGCCGAAGTGGGATTCAATCAGCAGGGTATCGAACTCGTCACGGGCTACCTCGCCATATTGTTCAACGGCCTGGCGCAGCGCGGTGAAGAGCGGGGTGCCCCACAGCTGGTCGCCGTTGCTGCCGTTGATGGTGAGGTGAGCCGGATAGAGGAAGCCCGGATGATAGCGCGCCCGCAGATCATCGAGCTGACGGGGCGTCCGGCCGCTGATCCTGGCATCCCAGTTGAAGACCATGAAAGGCTCGAACTGGCGAGCCTCTGGACTACGCTGGCGCCAGCTGGCGGCCAGATAGTCGCTAAAGCCCTCGCCGATGGCGCCCCAGTCACCCTCTTCTCCCATGTCGGGCAGGATATGGTGCTGCACCGCATGGCCAAACTCGTGCCAGATCACCATGGGATCTTCCGCATCGGGTACCCCGATCCGGCCAATTTCCAACCGGCGCAGGAAGGGGTCATAGAGAGAGTTGTCCTGCTCCCCGGCATCGGTATCGATGGCCAGGGGGCCGCCCATCAGCGTCGGGTAGCCAAGGGATTCCACATGGCGCTGGGCCAGATCCAGATGGTAGTAGCCATTGATATCGAGGAAGGCGGGTTGCTGGTGATCCAGCTGGAAGCCATCGGCATCAGGGCTGCTAAAGGGGGCAGTTTCCGGCGCCGTGCCATCCACGACCCGGGCGCGTGGGCCATTTAGCTGGTAGGTGTCATCCACCTTTTGTACCCTGAGCGGCACGGTGCGATAGGCCCCGTTGTCCAGCACCAGATCGTGGCGCCACAGCAGGTTGCCATCTTGCAACTGGGTGCGTGGGTCGAGGGCAAAGATGCGGGCCTGCACCGTAGCCGCTTCCCCTGCCAGCGGGACCGCTTCGGCACGGGTGTTGGCCTCTTGCAGCGTGCGCCCCAGCAGGGCGTTGCCATCGCAGGTGACAAACAGTTGCCAGTGGCTGCTCTTGCTGTTGCCCGGCTGGCTTTCCACCGCCAGCAGACGCCAGGCCGCAGTCAGGGTGTCGCCATCCTGCCAGTACCAGGGCTGGGCTTCGTCACTGCCAGCGAATTGCCACACCGTACTATCCAGCGTGGCGGTATAGGCATCCACCCCGGTGCGGCTTGCTTCATCACATGGAGCCGCCTGTGCCTGCATCAACCGGGTATTGTGATAAACGCGCCACGGGCGACCCTGCTCATCGAGACTGACGGCGGCCATCAGGCCGGCGATCGGTGCGCCATTGAGCTGCTGACGATAATGCTGATAGTGGCCCAGCTTGCCTTGGCGCTGATAGGCCGGGGCATCACTCAGGGTGACGCCGAGCTGCTGTTCGAGCCAGAGGCGGGGATCGGCCGGGGCGTCCTGTTCGACAAAACGCAGTTCGGCGGCCTGAGTGGAAAAGCCAGCCAGCCCCAGCAAGAGGGCGGGCAACAGGGGTTTCATAGTGGTACTCCCAATCAGCGGCAGGGTCATTGATTGATCCCCGCCAGATGCAACAAGAAGGCAAATTCACGAGCCCGATCGCCACCACCGGCGCGGTGGCCTCCCTCCAGTTCGGTCAGCAGCAGGTAGGGGCCGGAACCCGTGCTGTGCTCCCGCAGGCGGGCCAGCCACTTGACCGGCTCCCAGTAGGGCACCTGGCTGTCGTGCAGGGCGGTAGTGACCAGCAGGGGCGGGTAGGGTGCGCGGTGCAGGTTGTCGTAGGGGCTGATGCGGCGCATCGCCTGATACTCTGCGGGCTTGGCCGGGTTGCCCCACTCCTGGTACTCCTGACGGGTCAAGGGGAGGGCGGGATCACTCATGGTGCCAAGCATATCGACGAAGGGAACCTGCAACACGGCGCCGCTAAAGAGTGTCGGTTGCTGGTTGAGGGCCGCAGCAACCAGTGTGCCCCCCGCGCTGCCCCCCATGGCAAACAGGGGCAGGGGAGCGGCGTCGGGCGACCAGTGGCGCAGGGCGTGACCGGCTGCGATAAAGTCGCTAATGCCGTTCTGCTTGTGGATGCCCCGTCCGTCGCGGGTCCACTGCTCCCCCAGCATGCCGCCGCCGCGCACATGGGCGATGGCGTAGACAAAGCCCCGATCCAGCAGGCTTAACAGCTCTTTCTGGTAGTAGGGGCGCATCGGCGTGCCATAGGCGCCATAGCCGTAGAGCAGTACGGCGCGAGGGGCCAGATCTTTGCGCCACACCAGCGAGACAGGCACCCGGGTGCCATCGGTAGAGGTGATCCAGCGCCGCTCGCTCTGATAGGGCAATGCTTTATTGCCTGCGGTGTGCTGGTCGTTGATCCACTGGCCGCTGTTTAAATCCAGCCAGCGCTGGCCGGGGGGCTGGCTCAAGCCCTGACTGCGCACCAGAATGCGGTCGCTGGCCGGGTCATGTTCTCCTTGCAGCCAGCCGGTACCGGCGCCACTGGCCAGCGGCAGGCGCTGGCGTTCATGGCCGTTGCGATCGAGCAGGGCGAGCCAATCCTCCCCCTGCTGGCGAAACTGCACCACCAGATGGCGATCAAACAGTCGCCACTTCTCGGGATCGCCGAGATCCTCCCCTTTGGCGGGCCACAGGCGCTGCCACTCACCGAGCGGCGTGCTGGCTGAGTAGAGGGCAAACGCCCCCTCCCGGTTGCTCTTGATCACCCAGCCGGATTGATTGTCCAGATAGTATTCCACCCCGCGCTGGCGGGGTTTGACCTGCTGCGGCTTGCCCGAGTCGAGCAGGTACTGCTCCGAGCTGTCGTGGTTGTTGCCCTGCAACACCAGATGCTGGCCATCCGTGGTGCGATAGAGGCTGAGCAGCCAGGCGGGATCCTGCTCCTCATAGAGAGTCTGCTCCTGGCCATCCTGCCAGCCGCGCAACTGCCAGGGGCGCAGGGTGTAACGCTCGTTGGCGATGGTGTAGAGGGTGCGACCATCTTGTGACCAGGCGAGATCAGCGCTGCGCTGCGCCAAACTGGCCAGCGCCTTGCCGCTTTGGAGATCGAGCAGGGTAACTTGATAGTCGAGATCGCCGCGCCTGTCTTCGGCGATGGCCAGTGTGAGGTTATCCGGGCTCAGGGCCCAGCCGCCCGCTTCGTAATAGCCCTCACCCGCTCTGGCGGGAAGCAGCTGCTGCACCTTGCCCCCGTGGCGTTGCCAGAGTGAGCCATCCGGGCGCAGCTGCCATGCCTGATCGCCGCGGACAAGCCAGTTGTCTGGCACGGGTTCCCCTGCCGGATGGCGGGCAAATTCGGCGCGCAAGGTTGCTTCCAGCGGCTGCTGCGCGGCGAGTTGCTGCTCGCTCCAGTGATTTTGCTGTTTGAGCAGGGCGCGTATGGCCGGGTTGCTGCGGCTCTCGTCCCGCAACCAGAAGTAGGGATCCTGGCGTACGGGATTGCCTGAAATCAGGTGCGATTGGGACGGGATCGGCGGTGGCAGGGCCTCTTGCGCCCACGCCAACGGGGCGGCCAACAGGGCCGCCATGATTGCATGATGTTTCATCACATCCCCACGAAACGGTAGCTGAGGCTGGCTGACAGGTAGCGGCCGCTCTGGCTGTAGAGGGAGGTATCGCTGCCAGCCGGAAGTCCGGCCACATCCTGATAGCGGACGTAGCGGGTATCGAGCAGGTTGCCGATGGTGGCATTGACCTTGAGCGCCTCGGTGATCTGCCAGTCGCCGGTGAGATCCAGACTGAACCAGCCTGCGCTGCTCTGGCAGGCACCGTTGTAGCCAGTCTGCGCATTGGCGCATTGGGGCACCTTGGTCATGGCGGCGGCATAGTTGCCACTGAGCTCAACCCCCCAGTCGAGCTGTTGCCAGCGCAGGGTGGTGTTGCCTTCCAGCGGTGTCTGGGTGCGCAGCGGCTCACCGCGGTGATCCTTGCCATCCATCCAGGCCAGATTGGTCGAAAGCTCCCACTCGTCGCTCAGCCAGAGGCTGGCGGCCAGCTCGGCGCCCCAGGTTTCTGCTTTGGCGACGTTGCGATATTGGCGCAGGAAGACACCGTCATCGAGGCGAAAACCGGTCTGGCGCCAGTCGATGAAGTTGTAGTAGCGGTTGTAGAAAACGGCCGGTTTGACGCTCCAGTTGTCGCTTTGGCCATTCAATCCCCACTCCAGACTGTGGCTGGTCTCCTCCTTGAGGTTGGGGTTGGCAATGATCTCGAATGGCGGCATGGCAAAGTAGTGGGGAATGTTGCCGTAAACCTGATCGTAAGCGGGGGCGCGGAAGCCGTTGGCATAGCTGAGCCAGCTGCGCCATGTTTCGTTGAAGCGGTAACTGGCCGCCACACTGGGGGAGATGTGGTCGCTGTGGTTCTCAGCCAGATTGCTGTCCGGTGCGCGCAGGCGCTGGCGGTCAAAGCGCAGGGTCGGGGTAAACTGCCAGCTGCCCAGATCGATCACATCGCTCAGCCAGATGCCATCGCGGCGGGTCTCGGCCTTGCTGAAGGGGGCTTTCTGACCCTGGGTGGTGATGCCATCTTCCTGGGTCAGATTGCTGACCGGCCGCTCGTGGTTGGCCTGCTCCAGCTCCACACCGTAGCTGAAGGTGTGATCCAGCGAGCCGGTGCTCAGCTTGCTCTGCAACTCCAGCTCGCTGCCAAGGCGCAGCTCCTCGAACGTGGAGAGGGTGCGCTGGCTGCGATATCTGGGATAACCGCTCAGGGCATCGTTGCGCAGCAACTGGCGCTGGTTGGCTTCGTTGCGGGACTGATTGCCAAACAGGCTCCAGTTGAGGGTATCGACCATGCCCAGCTCGCTGGCTTCCCAGCTGAACTTGCCGCCTTGGGTGCGCTGATCGCCATCTTCCTGAAAACCGACCACGTCCCAGCTGCCATCGGGTTGGGGCACCGCTTTGGGTCCCATCTGGCGTTTGGCGTGATCCTCGTAGTAGTCCAGCTCCAGCCGCAGAGCGTGATGGGCATTGAGGGGGAGGCGGCTGCTGGTGGAGGCGCTCATGCCATCCAGGTCCGCCGGAATGCGGTTCTCTTCAAAGTTGGCGGTTTCGTTGCCACGCCAGCCGGAGAGGCGCAACAGATGTTCGCTCTCCAGTGCCCGTACCGCGCCGGTCATGCTGAGCTTCTTCTTGTTGCTGTCGCCACCGTAGAGAGTCTTGGCCGCCAGATAGCTATCTTGCTGTTGCAGATAATCTTCCGGCTGCTTGGTATTCATCACCACGGTGCCGCCGATGGCATCGGAGCCATGCAGGGAGGAGCCGGCCCCCTTGGCCACCTCAATCTGCTTGATGTCATCAAGGTCGAAGTTGAAGCGACCCACCTTGTCATTGATGTTGTCGGCGCCAAAGCCGTCGCTGACGCGCACCCCATCCTTGATCAGCAGGATACGGTTGCCACCGATGCCGCGCACGCTGATGTTTTGCGGTCGCCCGGCAGAGCCGGTGACCGAGACACCGGGGATCTTGCGAAACACATGAGTCAGCTCGCTGGCGACCTGACGGTCCAGCTCTTCCTGAGTGATGACGGTGATGGAGCCGGAAACATCGGAGAGTTTCTGTTGTACCCGTTGCCCGGTGACAATGATGGTGTCGTCGCTGCGAGCCTTCTCCACAGGGGGAAGATCGGCCGCGCCAGCGGAGGCACACAGGAGTGCCGGCCATGCCTGAAGCAGTTTGTTCATAATGATAATTGTTTTTATTTAAGCCTGAAGGACGGCATTATTGCAGAGGCCTGACCACTTGACAATAAATGGAAATCATTATCATTAAGATCTTATGGTGTTGATATTATTGAGTTATTTGTTTTTAAAAAGAGGCTCCCGCGCGAAGCGGGAGCGGGGGGATTAGGGCTTGAGCAGTTGCAGCGACTCTTCTGCGGCCTTGCCTTGAGAGAGGGTGATATCGACCCGGCGGTTCGCCTGGCGATGTTCGGGGGTGTCATTGGCAAAGCGGGGTTGGGTGTCGGCAACCCCCTGAGCGATGACTCGTCTGGCATCCAGCTGGGGGTTGGTCAGCATGGTCTGCACGATGGAAGAGGCCCGCAGCACCGAGAGCTCCCAGTTGTTGCGATAGAGCTCCACCGGCGCCTGGGAGTTGTCGGTATGGCCGGTGACCACTACCTGCCCCGGGATATTGGCCAGAATGCCGGAGATCTTATGGACCAATGGAACGAACTGAGGCTGCAGGAACGCCGAATCGGCGGGGAACAGCGCCTTCTCGCCGATGCGGATCACCAGCTGACTGCCAAGCTGCTCGACCTCCAGATCCTTCGATTCAATCTGGGCCTTGAGCTGCTGCTCCAGCTTCTGCTTGGTCACCTGCACCCACTCCTGCTCCCGGGTCTTGTGGGGCCAGGCTTCGGTGGCGCTCGGTTTTTCAGAGGCACCTATGGTCTCGTTGAAGGGGTCCGATGCCGCCATGGGGGCATCTTTCTCCAGCACAGTCTCCTCTTTCGGGCTGCTCGGCGTAGTTTTTGATTCCGGCTCGAGAATCCCTGTGCCCCCCTGCATCAAAGGTGAGCCGGCAGGCGGGGAGATGAGGCCGATTTTACCCAGCGACTCGATAAAGCCCTGGATAAGCACCCGGGTTTCGGACTGCTTGGCCATGGCAAAGGAGTAGAGCACCACAAACAGGGCGAACAGCAGGGTCATGAAGTCGGCATAGGAGACCAGCCAGCGTTCATGGTTCTCCGGTGCTTCAGCCTTTTTCTTTTTGGCCACCGTGACCTCCCAGATAAGGTTCGAGGGTAACTTGCAGGCGCGCTTGGGACTCGCCATCCACGATGCAGAGAATGCCGGTCAGGGTCATCTCCTTGTAGTGGCGGATCTGGTGGGCAAACCCTTTGTAACGGTTGCCGAACGGCAAGAAGATCAGGTTGGCGGCGGATACCCCGTAGATGGTGGCGATAAAGGCCACCGCGATGGCGCCGCCCAGCTTGTCGGGAGCATCCAGCAGACCCATGGCGTGGATCAGGCCAAATACCGCCCCGACGATCCCCATGGTCGGGCAGTAGCCGCCCATGGCTTCATAGAATTTGACCGTCTGTTCGAGATCTTCCTGCTCGAACTCGATCTCGTTCTCCAGCACCTCGTGTATCTTGGTTTTCTCGTAACCATCAACCATCATCTGCACCCCTTTCTTCAGGAAAGGATCCTTGATCTCGTCGATCATCCCTTCCAGCGCCAGCATGCCGCTGCGGCGGGCGTTGCCTGCCAGGGTCTCCAGCAACTGGGCCTGTTCATGCATGTCGAGCTTGAGGGGGGAGAGCAGCCATTTGAAACGCTTCATGGTGCTGCCGACGACGGAGAAAGGGAACTGGGTCAGCGCAGCACCTATGGTGCCACCGATCACAATGAGGAATGCGGGCAGATCGAGCAGTGCACTGGGGTGCCCCCCCTCGATCATGTTGCCGCCAAGGATGGCGATCAACGCCAGTACCAAGCCAATCAAGCTCATTTTTTACACGTCCCTGCATGTTGATAATGGCTAGTGTAGCTACTTAAGTATCAGTTTTTCAAAATGAAATCCAATCACTGAGCAATTAATGGGCGCTGGGCAACGTCCATAAAAGAAGGCGTGTTTCGGTCATAAGATGGCATTGCAATCATCTTGTTGCTCCTGTTGTGACAGGAAGGAGCGCTTGTCGGGTGGGGCAATCACAAAAGCAAGGTAGGGGGCGGGTGCTGGCAATACGAAAAGCAGTGATGTTCCATCAGTGCTTTGCAAACCGGGGGATGAGTGCGTGGATGATCTGCCACTGCGTGGCTCTGGCTCACTTGTCGGCATAGGTGTTTGCCGGAAAGCAAAAAACCGACCCTGAGGTCGGTTTTTTTATATTTGGCGGTGAGGGAGGGATTCGAACCCTCGATACGTTGCCGTATACACACTTTCCAGGCGTGCTCCTTCAGCCACTCGGACACCTCACCAAATTTTCGTTCGCTGCGCTGGAACGGGGCGTAATTTAGGGGAAAGGGCTGTGTGGGTCAACCTCTTTTCCCCTTATTTTTCATAATCTTTTCCGAATGCCTAACCCTTGCGCAGAATGCCTGTTTTTTAAACCGGATCAGGGCTTGTCGAGGATGATCAGGCTGTCCGGCAGCTCGTTTTGATCCCGGGTGGCCGGGAAGGCATCGGTCAGAATGGCGCTAACGCGCTCAACGCACTCCAGAAAACCTTGTTCGATCTCCTTGTTGCGCACTCGCGCCACGAAGTCGTCGATGATCTCCTGCCACTGGCCGTTGTCGATATGCTGGGCGATGCCGTCATCCACCAGTATTTCTACATAGTGCTCGGCGGCCGAGACGAAGATCAGCACCCCGAGCCGGTCGCGGGTGCGGTGCAGCCCCTGCTCGACAAATTGCAGGCGAGCCATCAGGGCCGCCCGGTGCTGGCGAACCTTCTTCGGGATGAGCCGCATCTTGATGGGGGTCCAGTGGAACAGCAGGCTCAGCAGCAGCCAGACCGACCACTGCACCAGCAGGATTTCGTACCAGCCGAGCCAGAAGCCGAGCTGGAACACCAGCAGCGGCGTGAGCATCGCCAGCAGCGCCGCCCAGAGGGTGGGAATGTAGCGATAGCCATCGCTGGCCGGGGCCAGCACGGTGACCAGTTCAGCATCAGTCTCTAGCTCCGCTTCGCGCACTTTGGCCTGAAGCGTGTGGAAGAACTGTTTAGAAATCATGATTTGTCTCTTTACTCCTGTTACCAGCCACCGGAGGCCCCGCCGCCGCCAAAACTGCCGCCGCCACCGCTGAATCCGCCGCCAGAGCGACCACCAAAGGAGCCGGCACCCAATCCACCAGCCATGTAGGTCGACCGACGTCGTCCTCCCGGCCCACCGCCACCACCCCCGCGCAGGTTGTGGAGCACGATCATCGCAATCACCACCAGAATAAACAGCCAGGGGCCGCCACCGTTGTCACTCTTTGGCTGCTCGACCGGCTGATATTCTCCGGCGAGTGCCTTCATGATGCTCTGGCTGCCCGCCATGATCCCGGCCACCATATCGCCGCGCTTGAAGGCGGGCAGGATGCGGCCATGGATGATGTTGGCGGCGATGGCGTCGGGCAGGGCGCCTTCCAATCCATAGCCTACCTCGATCCGCACCTTGCGCTCATCTTGGGCGATCAGCAACAGCACGCCATTGTTTTTACCTTTCTGGCCGATCCCCCAGTGACGACCGAGCTGGTAGCCGTACTCCTCGATAGTCTCCCCATCGAGGCTGTCGACAGAGACCACCACCAGCTGGATACCGCTGCGCTTTTCAAAGGCGGCCAGCTGTTGGGTCAGTTGATGGGCCTGTTTGCGGGACATAAGACTGGCTTCATCCACCACCCGTCCGCTCAGCGTCGGGAAGTCCGGTGCCGCTTGCAGGGCACTGGCCCAGAGCAGCAGACAGGGAAGAAACCAGCGCAGCATCATCTTCATTGGAAGCTGACCTTGGGCGCCTCATCGGCACCGGGTTTTGCACTGAAACTGGGTTTGGCCTCCAGATCCGAGTAGAGCAGCTTGGACCAGATAACGCCGGGGAAGGTGCGGATCTCGGTATTGAACTGGCGTACCGCCTCGATATAGTCGCGGCGAGCCACCGAGATGCGGTTCTCGGTTCCTTCCAGCTGTGCCTGCAGGGCAAGGAACTGCTGATCCGCTTTCAGCTCGGGGTAGCGTTCTACCACTACCATCAGGCGGGAGAGGGCGCTGGAGAGCTGGTTCTGCGCCGCTTCAAACTCCTTGAGCTGGGCAGGATCGCTCACCTGCACGCTGCCGACCCGCGCACGGGCATCGGTGACCGCCTTTAGGGTCTCCTGCTCATGGCTGGCGTAGCCCTTGACGGTTGCCACCAGATTGGGAATGAGATCGGCGCGGCGCTGATACTGGTTCTCAACCTGTCCCCAGCTCGCCTTGACCTGCTCATCCAGGGTCGGAATATTGTTCATGCCGCAGCCGGTCAGGCCGAGCAGCAGGGTCAGGGTCAACAGGCTCTGCGTGGTTTTGCGCCAGAGTGATGTGGCCATCTTGTTGTTCTCCTTTGGTATTTCGAGTCGATAGTGCGCCATGGATGGTGTACGACCAAGAGTGCACCACCATACCAGCTTGGGGTCAGTTGCCACAACGCGCAGGTAGCTCAGGTCGCTTGTTGATGCCGGAGACCTTGGGCAACTGGGGCTTGTCTTTTAGCCAGGATGTCAGCTCTTCCCCACAGCCATTGCCGGGCGGAATGGGAGCCTGGGGCTCGCAATCTGGGCTGCCCACCGGGCAGCGCAGCCGTACGTGGAAGTGGCTGAAGTGGCCCACCCAGGGGCGCAGCTTGGCGACCCAGGGCTCGTCACCAGCCTGCTGGCAGACCGCGGATTTGATCACCGGATTGACGAAGATGCGGGCCACCTCGGGCTTGCTGGCCGCCAGCCGCAGCAGGGTGAGCTGCTGGGGGCCAAAGCGACCCGGCAACATCTTGTAGCTGGGTTCGTCGATCAGTGCCCACTCCTTGGGGGCATCCTGCTCCCATTTGCTGATGGGGCGGTTGGCCATGCGAAACCAGATATCGGCATCAAGGCCAGTCTGGTGGCTGCGATGGCCGGAGGTAAAGGGGCCGCCACGGGCCATCGCCAGATCGGCGATATAGAGATCCGGCAGCCCGGCCATGCGGGTCTGGTTGGCCAGCGCTTGCAGATAGTGGATGAGGTCGGGGTGGCCGTAGTAGCGCAGCCGTTTGGTACGGATCACCTGATAACCCGGCCCTTCGAGGGGCAGGGATACGCCGTTTTTCAGGCAACCGGCGGCATAACCACCGATGGCTTCCGCTTGCAATACAGTCGCCAGCAACAGGGACGTCAGCATGTGCGTGCTCCTTGTCTTGCTTCGAGTCGGCTCAGCCATACGAACAGACTCAAACATATAAATAAATAGGCCGCGGCCACCAGCAGCCAGATCTCGTAGACCAGTCCGCTGGAGTTGGCCATCTCGGTGCCGACGAAGGTGAGCTCCTGCACCGAGATAAGGGAAACAATGGCGGTATCCTTCACCAGCGCGATGAGCTGACCGGTGAGGGGGGGGAGCATCAGCAGCATGGCCTGCGGCAGGATCACATGGCGCAGCCGCACCCAGGGGGAGAGCCCGAGGCTCTGCGCCGCCTCCCACTGGCCACGGGGGATGGCGGCAAGCCCGGCACGGACGATCTCGGCGACGAAGGCTGCGCTGATCATGCCAACGCAGAGGGTGCCTGAGATGAGGTTTTCCCAGCGGGCAGGTGGGCCAAACAGCGCCTCTTGCCACGGGGAGAGTGATACGGTGCCGAGCCAGCGGGAGAGGCCGCTCGCAGGCAGCAGCTGGTTGGCGATAAAGAAGTAGAAGATGAAGATAAAGACCAGCGGCGGCAGATTGCGGATCAGCTGGATAAACAGGGTCGCGGGCATCACCAGCCAGGGGCGGCGGCTGAAGGCGGCTACCCCCAGCGCAGTGCCGAGCAGCAGCGCCAGCACCATGCCGAGCAGGGCGATGCGCAAGGTGGTGAGCAGACCGCTGAAAAAGTAGGGCAACTCGCCGTGAGGGCCAGGGGTGAACAGCAGATCGAAGGCCTCATGCCAGCGCCACTGATAGGCCACCCCTATGTGCAAGCGGCTGGCCAGCCAGAGGCCAGCCAGCAGCAGGATCAGGGCGATCGCCCCATCCAGCCAGTTGATGTTCCGACATGCCCCACGGACGATGCGCCGGATGGTCTCTTTTAGAGCAATCAGCATCAGGGGTTGGCGACCTGCGCTTCCCAGGCCAGCGACTTGAACCAGTAGTCATGGCGCGCCTTGAGCCAGCCATCGGCCTGACGGGCGGCGATCCACTCGTTGAACTGTTCAGCCAGGGCATCATCCCCCTTGCGCAGGGCAAAGCCTTCATCGCCTTGTGCCAACGGCTCGGCAAACGGCATAAAGAGGGCATCCGGGTGGCGCAGCGCCTCTTGCTCGGGTTTCGGGGAAGAGGAGAGGGCGCCGTGGGCGCGGCCGTTCAGCACCTCCTGAAATACCTGTGACTCGTCATCAAACTGGCGCAGGGTGGCCTTGGGGAAGTGTTCTTTTGCCACCTGTACCGGTGAGGCGCCACGACGTACCGCCAAGATTACCCCGCGCTGGTTGAAGTCCGCCACGGTTTTCTTCTCTTTGGCCATGGTGCTGGAGGCGGCCAGCTGCACCCCCGAATGGGAGTAGGCCTGGGTGAAGCGCACGCTCTTCTCCCGCTCGGGGGTGATGGTGAGGCCGCCGATGATGACGTCATATTTTTTCGCCAGCAGGGAGGGGATGATGCCATCCCAGGCGGTAGGCACGAACTCTACCTGCCAGCCGTTATCTGTGGCGAGGCGACGGGCCACGTCAATCTCGAAACCGATCAGGGCCCCCTGCTTGTCGCGCATCGCCCAGGGGGCGAAGGTGGACATGCCGACCCGCAGGGTACCGCTCTGCTCGATCTGCGCCTGGGTGTCGGAGGGGGCAGTTTGTGCCAGTGCCGGAGTGAGCAGGCTTGCCAGCAGCAGGGCTGCGCCCGACAGGGTGGTCTTGAATGACAGAGTCATGGTTAGCGTCCTTGTTGATCCGGATTCAGGTGACGGGCCAGCGCCCGCGAACAGGCTGACAGCGTCAGGGTTAACAGTAAATAGAGGGCAGCTACGGTAAACCACACCTCAAAGGTCAGAAACGTATCGGCAACCAGAGTACGCCCTTCGTTGGTCAGATCGAAGATGGCGATCACACTCACCAGCGCCGAATGTTTGATAAGGGAGACCAGCTCGTTGGTCAGCGGCGGCAAGGTGATGCGCACCAGCTGGGGCAGGATCACCTTGCGCAGGGTGATGGCCCGTGACAAGCCAAGCGACCGGGCTGCCTCCCACTGTCCTTTGGGAATGGCCTGTACACCTGCACGCAGCACTTCGGCGGTGAAGGCCCCCTGATAGAGGGAGAGGCTCAACACGGCGCAGGCAAGGGGGGCCAATCCCAGCATGGGGCCCAGCAAGAAATAGAGAATATAAAGTTGCACCAGCTGGGGCGTGGTGCGCACCAGCGCCAGATAGGTGATGGCGAGCCAGGGTCCGAGTCTGGAGGGAAGCAGCCGCAGGCTGACCACGCACACACCGACCGCCATCGTGCCCAGCAGACTGAGCAGTGCCACCTGCAAAGTGACCAGCAGGCCGTTTAGCAGGGGGCCGGCATAAAAGCTCCCCTCATCCCATTCGCCGAGAAAGGGCAACACCCGTGGCCACTGCCACTCATAGCCCATCTGGCGAGCGCCACTGTAAAGAGCCCAACCGAGCAACACAGAGAGCATCACTGTGCCCGACAACCAGCCGAGCAGGTGGGGGCGTTTGAGCCTAGCCATGATAGCTAAGCACCTGTTCGAGGAAGGCCCGGGTGCGCGGGTGCCGGGGGGCGTTGAACAGCTGGGCGGGCGGGGCCGACTCGATGATCTTGCCCTCGTCCATAAAGAGCACCCGATCCGCCACCTGACGGGCAAAGCCCATCTCGTGGGTGACGCAGATCAGGGTCATCCCCTCGTCAGCCAGCTCGCGGATCACATCGAGCACTTCGCGGATCATCTCGGGGTCGAGGGCGGAGGTGGGCTCGTCAAACAGCATCAGCTCGGGTTGCATGCAGAGGGAGCGGGCGATGGCGACCCGCTGCTGCTGGCCGCCGGAGAGCTGGTGTGGGTACTTGTCGGCCTGTGCCTGAATGCGCACCCGCTCGAGCAGCCCGAGCGCCCGGGCTTTGGCCTCCTGAGGGCGCAACCCCAGGGTATGCACCGGCGCCACCATCAGGTTCTCCAGCACCGTCATATGGGGGAAGAGGTTGAACTGCTGAAACACCATGCCGACCCGGCCTTGCAGGCGACGCAAGTAGGCGGGGGTTACCGGCTCGCCAAACAGGAACAGCTGGCCGTCGTCGATCCCCTCCAGCCCGTTGATGGTGCGGATCAGGGTCGATTTTCCCGAGCCTGACGGGCCACAGATGACCCACTTCTCTCCCCGTTCAATGGTGAGATCGATGTGATGAAGAGCCTGAAAGTCGCCATAGAATTTGTCGACGCCACAAAAGCGCACACAGGGTTGCGAGCTGGTCAAGAAGCGGGTTCCACTGAGAATCATTTACGCCATGGTATTGATTTTATAGGGGGATGACAAAGAAAACCCCCTTGTCAGCATCCTGATGGCTATTCACAATGGCGCCATTTCGTGATGACAGGAGCTTTTCATGCGTATTACATCCTTGCTTGCCGGTTCGCAGGTGCAGCTGTTGATGCCGCCAGCGGTTCGCTATCGCTGCGTCATTTTTCTGCTGTTGCTGGTGAGTTGGGGCGTGGTGGTGGCCTCCTTGTGGGATGGCTGGGGTGCCATGGCGCTGCTCAACTGGGTAGGCGTGGTCTTTGGTGGCATCACCGGGATCATGGTGTCGCTGCCCCGCAGCTGGCAGCCCTGGCGCCTGGCGGAGCTGGGGTGGGATGAACAGCATATCTATCTGCTCAATGGCAACAAGGATGAGGCGCTGGCGCTGCCCCGCAGCCAGCTGGTGGCGCTCGAGCGGGAGCGGCGAGTGGGTCACGACGGCCAGTGGCTCGACTTCAGCCTCGATCTGCAACTGAGTGAAAAGGAGCTGGCGGCGGCCATGGCCTTGCTGGATCTCAAGGCGGGGGAGCTCCATCTGGTGAGCCCGTCTGTCTATCGCTTCGGCTTTAAACGGGCCTGGCACGGTCGCCGGATGCTGGCGCAACGGTTGTCAGATCTGCAATCGGCCTGAGTCGACTATTTTCTCGACAATTCCCGGCAAAGCTCAGATACTGCCAGTGACTCGAATTGATCTTGTCTGCACTGTTAACCCAAGAGATCAATCACTTGACGACAGTGTGGAGAAGGCCACGGCATGAAGCCATGGCAGGTCCGGCATAGGGGTTGTGCCCTTACCGTTATGCTGGGAATTGCATAGAGAAGGCACCTTGAATCGAGAGTGGATGGCATGAAGATTTACGTAGGAAATCTGTCGTACCGGATGACGGCCGACGAACTGAAAACCCTGTTCAGCCAGTTTGGACAGGTCGACAAGGTTGATATCATCATCGACCGCGATACCGGCCAGTCAAAGGGGTTTGGTTTTATTGAAATGCCGGTCAATGGTGATGCCGAAAAGGCCATCGCTGGTCTGCATGGCACAGAAGTCGGTGGCCGTACCATCACCGTCAACCAGGCCAAACCGAAGACAGATGCTCCCCGTGGTCGCCCGCAACAGCGCCACCGCTAAGGTACCTCGGCAATAAAAAAACGGCATGGGTTTCCCCCATGCCGTTTTTGTTTCTGGACGTTTTGCTGTTATCAGGGGACGTCGTAACCGAGCGCCGCCTTGCGGATGCGGAACCACTGCTGGCGATTGAGGACGATGGATTCGGTGGCCACGGCGGCAGCAATCCGCTCCCGTTTGCCGGAGCCAATCAAGGGCAGCGGCTGGCTTGGCAGCATCATTACCCAGGCGTAGACCACCTGCTCGATAGTCTGGGCGCCCACTTCCTGACGGATCTGCTCCAGTTCGGCACGCAGCGGGGCATAGGCGTCATCGCTGAACAGTCGGCCGCCGCCGAGACATGACCAGGCCATCGGCTTGATACCAAGCTGCTGGCACTGATCCAGGGTACCATCGAGGGTCCCTTCCTGATGAAGCGGCGAGATCTCCAGCTGGTTGGTGATCAGCGGGAAGGGGAGGCGCGATTGCAGTAGCTCTAACTGACGGGCGGTGAAGTTGGATACCCCGGCGTGTTTGATCTTGCCCGCCTGTTTCAGGGTGATAAAGGCGTCGGCCACTTCATCTGCGTTCATCAGGGGATCCGGGCGGTGGATCAGCAGCAGGTCCAGATGGTCGGTGCCGAGCTTGCGCAGCGAGGCTTCGGCGCTGGCGATGATATGGTCCTTGCCGGTGTTGTAGTGGTTGAGAGCATGCTCCGGCTTGGCGGTGAGGGCGATACCGCACTTGGTGACGATCTCCATCCGGCTGCGCAGGGAAGGCTCGAGGCGCAGGGCGTGACCAAAGGCCTCTTCGCACTGGTAGCCACCATAGATATCGGCGTGATCGATGGTGGTGACCCCCAGATCCAGATGATATTTCATCAGATCGAGCAGAGCGGCCGGAGAGAGCTGCCACTCCATCAGGCGCCAGTAACCCATGATGAGGCGAGAGAAGGTGGGACCTTGCGGATGCAGGGCGACACGGGATACAGACATGGTTGACTCCTTGAAAAACACGATGCGAAAACGATGTGCAACATAGATGACTGCGGGCATCTTGGCCTCATGTGGCTGGCAAAGCAATAATGGGCAGTGGCATGATTCGAACTTTGGTTCTGATCGCAGAGTAGGAGAGATAGTTGGATGGAAGGATTTGCCGAGCGCTTGCAGAGCCTGATCGGGGAGATGAGCGTGAGCGCGTTTGCCCGCAAGGTGGGGCTCAGTGAAGCGCTGATCCGCAAATATTTGAAGGGAGCCGAGCCTGGCCTGGCGCGGGCCAACCAGATCGCCATGGGGGCCAACTGCTCGCTGGAGTGGCTGGCAACCGGCTGCGGTTATCTCTACCGTCAGGCGGAAGTGGTAGACAGGGAGGCGCTGGCAGCGGCGCAGCTACTGCTGGGCGAGCAGCAACCCAGGGTGGGGCTGCCCGATGAGGAGGCGCTGGTCACCCTGCTCGCCTACTACCAGTTTTTGCGCACCCACAAGAAAGCGGACGGTTTTCTCGACTTGGCGCTGGCGCGGGAGTTTGGCCGCCATCTGGGGGAAGCGTGATGAGGAGCATATTACCCTTTGGTCGTGTCACGGCCGGTTGATTATTCTGATACGCTCTAAGCAAGATAAGTCTCCATGGAATGGGCGATGAGCTACTTGATCCTCGGAAGTGGTGCGCTGGGCTCGGCGCTGGCAAGAGAGCTGATGGCAAGGGGGGAGTCATTCCTGCTGGCCGGGCGCAACTATCCCAAAGGGATCGAGATGGAGGACTTCTTCCCGCTGCCAGATGTCGATGCCATCTCGTTCGATGCCTTGTTTACCCTCTACGATTGCGATCCGCTTCCCACCGTTGTGATCAATACCATCGGCCTGTTGCACGATGTCAGCTTTATGCCGGAGCGGCGGGTCGAAGAGGTGCACCCCAAGTGGCTGTGCGACAGCCTGCTGGCCAATGCCTGGCCAACACTGGCGCTGGCTGCCCGTTTCAGCCGGTTGATGGGCAATGACCATCCGCTGTGGCTCTGCGCCATCTCCGATCTGGCGGGCTCCATCACCGCCAATCTGGAGGGGGGACGTTACAGCTACCGGATGAGCAAGGCGGCCCTCGACATGGGGGTGAAAACCCTGGCCCTTGAGTGGACGCAGCGTTTCCCGCAAGCAGGGGTGGTGGCCGTTGCGCCCGGCTTGATGGACTCCCCGATGAATACCCCCTTTCTGAGCGAGTTGCCCGCGGATCAATTGCAGGAGCCTGCCGAGGTGGCGGTGAAACTGCTCAATCTCATCAAGGGGTTATCATTGACTCAATCGGGCCAGCTACTGGATCTCAACGGTCAGCCGCTGCCCTGGTAAATCCCGCCTGCGGGTTCTACGGACGTCTATTGGCTTCACATTCTGCTCATGCGCCCCTTGCCAAGCGAGGGGCGCATGGCTAACGTCACTCTCCTGTTTCAGGAGGGATCTCATGCGCTATATCGATTTACGAAGTGACACCGTCACCCAGCCTACTGACGCCATGCGTCAAGCCATGCTCCACGCCGAAGTCGGTGACGATGTTTATGGTGAAGATCCGGGCGTCAACGCGCTGGAGGCCTTTGGGGCCAGATTGCTGGGCAAACAGGCGGCGCTGTTTGTGCCGTCCGGCACCATGTCCAATCTGTTGGCGGTGATGAGCCACTGTCAGCGCGGTGAGGGGGCCATCCTCGGCAACGCCGCTCACATCTATCGCTATGAAGCGCAGGGGAGTGCCGTGCTGGGCTCCGTAGCCCTGCAACCCTTGCCGATGCAGCGCGATGGCACACTGGCATTCTATGATATCAGGGCCGCGCTGGCCCCTGATGATGCCCACTTTGTCCAGACTCGCCTGATCTGCCTTGAGAACACCCACAACGGCAAGGTGCTGCCGCTCTCCTATCTGCAGGAGATGGGGGCATTTGTTGCTGAACGTGGCTTGAAGCTCCATCTCGATGGCGCACGGCTCTTTAACGCCGTCGTGGCCAGCGAGACCCCGGTCGAGGTGATCGCCGCTCCATTTGATAGCATCTCGATTTGTCTCTCCAAGGGGTTGGGGGCACCGGTGGGCTCGCTGCTGGTGGGCAGCCACGATTTCATCGCCCGTGCGCGCCGCCTACGCAAGATGCTGGGAGGTGGCATGCGTCAGGCGGGGATTCTGGCGCAAGCCGGTCTGTTTGCCCTCGAGCAGCATGTGACCCGCCTGGCCGATGATCACCGCCGTGCCAAACGGCTGGCCGAAGGGTTGGCTGCACTGCCGGGCATCGAGCTCGACCTCTCGCTGGTGCAGAGCAACATGGTGTTCCTGCGGCTGCGTGAGGGGGAATCGGCCCCTCTGCTCGCTTTTATGAAGGAGCGGGGGATCCTCTTCTCCGGTTACGGCGAGCTGCGGCTGGTGACTCATCTGCAGATCAACGATGACGATATTGAAGAGGTGATCGACGCCTTCACCGAGTATCTCGGGGCGTGTTGAGACGGCTGGTCAGGTAGAGGTTATACCAAGACCTGTTCATACCGAAATAACAGAGGGCGCTGCGGCGCCCTCTGTTATTTGCTGCAAGCTCAAGCCTGCCGCTGGCCGCTCATCAGCATGGCCTCATCGGTAGCGTCGTAGATCATCACCGCGATGTGGGTCACCTGACCGCCGAAATCGGCCAGTGGCACCAGCGTCAGGTTCTGGAACATATGGGGGGCCGAGCCGGTAATGGGGCGATAGTTGGAGAAACGCAGCAGGTAGGGCTTCTGTTCCCAGGTGCTGAAGGCGCGGTTGTTGAGCTTGAAGACCATGTTGGCCTTGCGCTCGAACCAGGCTCTGTCCACATCGGGGAAGAGCTCGAACAGTAGGCCATCGCGCACGTCACTGGCCAGTCGGCCGCTGTGGCTCTCCATAAAGCCGTTCCACACCTGTATCTTGTACTCCTTGTCAAGCACCACCAAGCCTACGTCCAGGTTCTGGACTATGTTCATCAACCAATGAAATTCACGGATTTCCATAGTCACTCCTAGAGCATGTGCATGATTTTGTTGTTCATGGTGGCGATGGAATCTTCGGTAAACAGCAGCAGCAGATCACACTGCACCGCGTAATCCTGGATCCGGTAGTTGATCTCGATGGCGAGCGTGCGGCGCCAGCGACTCTTGTTGGTGTGGATCAGTTCGTTGATGGGTCTGTGCTGGCCGAGCACCACCGGGTGTCCCTGACTGAAGGGGGTGTCGAGCTGGTTGGCATAGCCGCGCAGGAAGGCGCCTATCAGCACGTTGGCGGTATCCATCAACAGCTCCAGTTCGGCGGTGCGATCCAGCGTCCCCTGATGGTTCATCAGCTTGGCCAAATCTTTGAAGCTGGAGTCATGGAACAGGATCAGCGCTTCGCCGGCGATCCCCGCCCCGATAAACCCCTGACAGACGGCGGAGAGGGTATCCGAGTCGGCGGCGGCAGAAAGGGCCATGTGCAGCTCGGAGACCTCCAGCACGTTGACGTTGGGGATAGGCAGTACCACGAAGGCGTTGAGCAGACGAGCCAGCAAGTCGGCGGCCTGACCCATGGAGACGTTGGCCAGCTCCTGATAGACATCGCGGATTTCGGGGGTGATCTTGACGCCTGCATCGGCTACCACTCCGTTTGGCTGCTGCTCGGGGGCGCTTGGTTGACCGCTCGGGGTGGCACTCCAGAAATCATGCTTTTTGAGCAGGGCGAGCAGGGTTTCTGGGGCGGCAGGTTTCTTGATGAAATCGAGCGCCCCTAGCCCCATGACCCGTTGATAGGCCTCTGGTTGGATATCCCCGGAGACCACGATCACCTTGTTGCGTAGACCCTCCCGTTGGAGGGTCTCCAGCACGCCGTAACCGTCCATTTCCGGCATGGTCAGATCGAGAAAGATGAGATCCCCATGGCCCATCAGCACCTGTTCGATCCCTTCAAGGCCATTCGCCGCATAGTGCAAATCGACTTTCCAGTCAGCCGGTAGCGCTCGTGCCAGCTGTTTGCGGGCGAACCCGGAGTCATCACATATCAATACATTCATGGCGTTAGGCAGGCTCTGTTGGCAAGGATTGCTATAAGTGTGGCCCGCTAACAGTCAGATGCAATGTGGGAGGTTGTCACCCTGTGAAAATTGGTTATCCCATTGCCGGTTACGATAGCGTGCGGAGTATTTCTCAACAAATTCAGCGAACATCTTAACACGCAACGGGGCGAACTGGTGCTGGCAACACAACATGTAGAAGGGGCGATTGCCGGTCTGCCAGTCGTTCAGTACCGGTACCAGCTGCTCGTCATGGAGGAAGCTGCTCAGATAGTGCAGCGGGGCGTTGACTATCCCCAGATGACGCCGGGCTGCGCGCACGGCGGCCTGAGTCTGGTTGACGGTCAGTTTGGCGCTGCGTTTGATGCAGATGTTCTGGCCATCCTTGTCGGTCAGTTGCCAGTGCTGGTGTGGCCAGCAGTAGATGAGATCATGTTCTTCCAGCTGGCTGGGGTGGGAGGGGGTTCCCTTCTTGGTCAGATAGAGTGGCGAGGCAAACAGGCCGTACTCGATATGACCGAGACAGATCGCATTGGGCAGCGACTGGGGCAGCTCACCGTTGAAGAACACCAGATCCCGATCATTGTCGAACAGGTGCTGGTGATCATTGGTCTGGGTGATATCGAACTGTACCTCGGGATAGTGCAGCCCGAATTCGGCCAGCATATCGATGAGGATGGTGTTGGAGAGCGCGATCGGCGCGGCTATCCGGATAAGCCCGGTGATGTCTGCTTCTTTACCCCGGATCTCGCTGGTGGCCTGCTCGATTTGTGCAAGCGGTGTGCAGAGACGCTCGTAGTATCTGAGCCCTTCATCGGTAAGACGGAGTTTACGGGTAGAGCGATGTAGCAGGGAGCAACCCAGTTGCTCTTCCAGCTGGGAAATGCGTCGACTGATGGTGCCTGTTGGCATGCCCAGTGCGGCTGCAGCATGGGAGAATCCTCCCTCTTGCACCACCTTGACGAACAGGTAGAACTCTTCGATGTGCTTCATAAACGCTGTTCTGGGTGTAACAAGGGGGCAACCATAAAAAGAGCGTTCCGGGTTGGCAAGGGTAATTCAGCGTTTAATTGATCTGGATTCGATTTCTGTTGATACCAGTTATCCACCCGCCCGTCATCTCAGTTTCCCCGAGCTGGTGATTATTCCGGCACGATGCCAAATGGTACTGCGGCAGTGATGTTTGCCATATTCCCTGATTTGTTCCGCTATAACCGCAGGCGAAGGCCGATATTGCAACCTGATGGAAGGGCACCGGGTTGCTCTGCGTACTCAGCCGGGGTGGTTTGCCATCCACTGCCAATGTGATGCAGATCATATATTCGGGTTTTGCTCATTGCCTGTTGAAAAATGAATTTGGGGTATATCAATTCCGCCTTAGTGAACTATTTTTGTCCGTTTTGGCGTTTTTTTGGCTGTTTATCCATCCGCTTGGTTAATTAATGGAAGCTTTGTGACAGAGAGTGATGACTATTTCCACCATTGATTTAAATGTTAATAAGAAATTTGTCGCAGCAAATATGCAATTGCTCTTTCAAGGTCTCGAGTGAATAGCTCTTAGTGCTTGTTTTTACTGGGGAAAAAAGTTAAAAATCGACTATATGATTTGCTTGGATTAACAGGGTCCTTGGCTGAGTCCTTTGTAGTATTGCCGCACAGGCTACCCTGTTGTTGATATCTGAAATAGTTTTGTCCGCTCTTGGCTATGTGAAAAGGGATAATGGCCGAGAGGTATTTGCACCTTGCATTCTGCAGCTAGCGGTTTGCCAGATCTGTTTTCCGGTTAACCAGTGACCATCCAGCATGAATGACCTTGACCAGATGAATACGCTTGACGAACGGTTACTGAAGACGATGGATGTTCTGCATACCCCGATCTGGGTTTATGACATCGAGCATCACCATATTTTCTGGGCAAACAGCGCCGCGCTCTCCGTGTGGGAGGCGACGTCTCTCGACGAACTCTGCTCCCGCGACTTCTCTGCCGATATGGCAACCGCCATCGATCTGCTGTTGCAGCGCTATCTGGGTGATTTTCAGCAGGGGCGCAGTTACAACGAGTGGTGGACCCTCTCCCCAAAGGGGGTCAAGAAGCAGATCTATCTGCGCCTCTCCGGTATTCAACTGGCTGGCCGGCTGATGATGATGACCGAAGCGGTGCTCGACTCCGATACCCTCTATCAGGAGTCCTCGCTGGCAACCGGCGATACCCTTGCCTGCCTGTTCGATAGCCATGGTGTGTTCGAGAGTGGTAACTATCACTTCGAAATGTGTTTCGGCCACCAGATCGCCAAGCTCTCCCAGGTTTTCTCCGGCAATGATGACAGCTTCTACCAGAAGCTCTCCCGTCTCGATGAAGTGGTGACCGAGGGGGAGTGCCGTACCCTCAAGGGGATGCGCTGGTTCCAGTATCAGTTCCGCTATATCCAGCAGGGGGCCCGCATTCTGCTCACCATGCGGGATATTACCGATCGCAAACTCGAAGAGCTGGAGCATCGCCACCTCGCCTGGCACGACTCCCTGACCGGCCTGCTCAATCGGTATGGCTTGATGAAATCCCTTGAGGCCTATTGCGGGCTGGGGGAGCGTTTCGCGTTGGTGTTCATGGATCTGGACAACTTCAAGCTGGTCAACGACAACTACGGCCACAAGGCGGGAGATCGCCTGCTGGAGCGGGTCGCCGGTCGCCTCAAACAGATTTGCCCGCGGGATGTGGAGCTGGCTCGCCTCGGTGGCGATGAATTCACAGCACTGGTGCCGCTGGGCAATCAGGGGGATCGGGCGCAAGAGGTGGCCGATCAGATGCTCTCCCAGATGACCAAGCCGCTGCAACTGAGCGGGCTGCCGGAGGTGACCATCGGCGGCAGCATCGGTATTGCCATCTATCCCGATGATGCGGATGACGGGGACAACCTTATCACCCGTGCCGATATGGCCATGTATCAGGCCAAGCAGATGGGGCGGCTGCGCTGGCAGCGTTTCACCCCCAGCATGCAACAGACCCTGCAGCGCAAGCTCAATCTCAAACAGTTTCTGGCCAAGGCTATCGGCCGTCAGGAGCTGAGCCTCTGTTACCAGCCGCAGGTCGATGCCGCCAAACGGCGTCTGATCGGTTATGAGGCGCTGCTGCGCTGGTACAACCCGGTGCTCGGCCATGTGTCGCCGGTGGAATTTATCCCGCTGGCCGAAGAGATGGGGCTGATCCGCGAGATCGGCAGCTGGGTGCTCTCCACCGCGCTGGCACAGGTCGCCAGCTGGCAGAAGCGCTTCCATCAGCGGGTGCCGGTCTCCGTCAACCTCTCCGGTTTCCAGCTCTCGTCGGCGCTGCCCGGGCAAGTTCGCCAGCAGCTGGAGCTGCACGGGGTGGATGCCTCCCTGTTGACGCTGGAGCTGACCGAAACCGTGCTGATGCTCGATATGAAGGGGTGCCTCGGCATTCTGGACGATTTGAGCGAGCAGGGGATCAAGATTGCCATCGATGATTTCGGTACCGGCTACTCCTCGCTGGCCTATCTCAACCGGTTGCCGATCAACAACATCAAGCTGGATCGCTCCTTCGTGGTCGGCCTCAACTTGCCGGTGATCCGGGCGACTGCGGCCATGGCCACCAATCTGGGGTTGGGGATCATGGCGGAAGGGGTGGAGGAGCCTCACGAGCTGGCCGCACTGCAGACCCAGGGGTGCCATGTGTTTCAGGGATATCTGTTCAGCAAGCCGCTGACAGTGGCACAAGTCGAGGCGAGCGGTTTTGTGGTGGAGTGCCAGGTTGGGCGTTATCCACTGCTAGATGCCGTGATGGCAGAGTAACAAGTGTGCGTTAAGCCACAACTTGGGATTTTATTCCGCAATATTTAATCAAAATTAATCATTCTTTTGCGATCGGTCATGAGACGGATTGGCTGGAATTGCTAGCATGCGACCTCGTTTCTAGGGAAAGGAGTATCGCAATAATGAGTCATGCTGCTGTCAATGACCGTCCGGCCAGCCCTCCCAAAGGTTGGCTGAACCGTTTCCTCAATGGCGTCGAGAAAGCCGGGAACAAATTACCCGACCCCGCCATGCTGTTCCTCTACGCCTTGCTGATCGTCTGGGTCGGCTCCTGGGTGTTGTCACAATTCCAGTTTGATCTGGTCAACCCCCGTACCGGGGAGGCGGTAGTGGTCAACAACCTGCTGACCGGTGCCGGTCTGGCCGAGTTTCTCTCCACCATGGTGACCACTTTCACCGGCTTTGCCCCGCTGGGGATCGTGCTGGTGGCCATGCTCGGGGTCGGGGTGGCCGAGCAGTCCGGTTTTATCAATACCGGTCTGAAAAAGTTACTGAAAGTGACGCCTGCCCGTTTTCTCACTCCCATGCTGATCCTGGTGGCGATCGTCAGCCACACCGCCGCAGATGCGGGTTATGTGCTGGTGATCCCCATCGGTGGCATCATCTTCCACGCTGCCGGACGCCATCCGCTGGCGGGGATCGCAGCTGCCTTTGCCGGTGTCTCCGGCGGTTTTGCCGCCAACTTCCTGCCCTCCGGCGGGGATGCGCTGCTGCAGGGTTTTACCCAGTCCGCCGCTCAGTTGCTCGATCCTGACTACATGGTCAACACCCTGTGCAATATCATCTTTACCGGTGCCTCTTCGTTGCTGATCATCTGCGTCGGCTGGTTCGTCACCGAAAAGGTGGTGGAGCCGCGCCTCAAGCATGTGGCGCTCAACGAGGATCTGGAGAGTGCCGACGAGATGGGGCGCTACAGCGCGCAAGAGAGCCGGGCCTTCAACTGGGCCGGGTTTGCCATGCTGGCGGCTATCGTGCTGCTGGCGCTGGCGCTCTCCCCGAGCGATTCACCGCTGCGTGCTGCCGATGGCTCCCTGACCACCTTCGCCGCGCCGGTGATGAAGTCCATAGTGCCGCTCATTTTCCTGCTCTTTATCCTGCCCGGGATTGTCTACGGCTTTGTCGCAGGCAGCTTCAAGAGTGGCAAGGATGTGATCGACGCTATGTCGGCCACCATGAACAAGATGGGCTCCTACATGGTGATGGCCTTCTTCTGCGCGCTCTTTATCAAGGCGTTTGGTGACTCCAATCTGGGCACCCTGCTGGCCCTCTCCGGTGCCGAAGTGCTCCATGCGCTGGCGCTGCCCGGTGAGGTGACCATCGTCGGGATGATCCTGCTCACCGCCAGCGTCAATCTGGTGGTGGGGTCGGCTTCGGCCAAGTGGGCGCTGATCAGTCCGATCCTGGTACCCATGCTGATGGCGGTGGGGATCTCCCCCGAGCTGACCCAGGCGGCCTATCGGGTAGGGGATTCCGCCTCCAACATTATCACCCCGCTGATGGTCTTCTTCCCGCTGGTGGTGGTCTATTGCCAGCAGTATGTTAAGAGCACCGGGATCGGTACTCTGGTCTCCATGATGCTGCCGTACTCGCTTGCCTTCCTGGTGAGCTGGACGATTTTCCTGCTGCTCTACTGGGCGCTCGGCTTCCCGCTCGGGTTGCAAGCCCCTTACGTCTATCCGGCCCCTTAAGCTGGGTGTGCGAGGGAGCCTTGGGCTCCCTCGTTTTTTTCGCTATGGTGTTACCTCATTTTGGAGGTGCCATGAATCAGACCATCGATCTTATCCTTTCCCATCGCTCCATTCGTCAGTTCACTGCCGAGCCGATCGCCCCGCAGCAGCTGGATGTCATTCTCGCCGCCGCCCAGTCCGCCTCAACCTCGAGCTTTTTGCAGGTGACCAGTATTGTGCGAGTCTGCGAGCCCGAGGCGCGTCAGCAGTTGGCCATGCTGGCGGGCAATCAACCCTATGTGGTGCAGGCGGCCGAGTTTCTGGTGTTCTGCGCCGATTACCACCGCCACACCCAGATCGTGCCCGAGGCCCAGACCGGCTATGCGGAGCAGTTGCTGATCGGAGCCATCGACGGCGCTCTGATGGCGCAAAACGCCTTGCTGGCGGCGCAGTCGCTGGGGCTGGGCGGGGTCTATATCGGCGGCATTCGCAACCATCCGGCCGAGGTGAGCGAACTGCTCGGCTTGCCCCATCAGGTGATCCCGCTGTTTGGCCTCTGCCTTGGTCATCCTGCCCAGCAGCCGGAGCAGAAACCCCGTCTGCCCAGGGGATTGGTGGTGCATCAGGAGCGCTACCAGCACGAGCTGGAGCGCGGCCTGCTGGCCCGGTACGATCAGCAGATCGCGGACTACTATCAAGCCCGCAGCAGCAACAACAAGCAGCAGACTTGGAGCGGCCAGATCCGCGCCATTCTGGGCAAGGAGTCCCGCCCTTTCATGCTGGGATTCCTGCAATCGCGGGGCTTTAACCTCAAGTAATGGCGCTGATGGGCGATACTATGGGGAGGTGACCGTCATGGTCATCATCCCCTGATCCTGCAATCTCTCCCTGAGACTGGGGGCACAGCTTGGTGACAAATCGTGGGCAAGGGGGGATCTGCAGGCTACCTTAAGTGGGTAAGCTGTTGTAGGATCACGCAATTGGATAGGAACAGGGGTTTGGACATCCTATGATTTTAACTTTGGTATTGCTGTCTATTGGCGCACTCCTGTTTTTGGTTATCGCCTATAACGTGGTGCAGCAATATAAGCAGAAGGCAGAGGCGGACAAGCGTCACGCCGTTGCCAGACACAAGACGGTGGCCGACGAGACCGAAGAGGTGCTGCTGAACGTCAATCTGGTGCCTTTCTCCAAGAACATGGTGTTGCTGTTGCAGCACCGGATCCTCGATGCCTATCGCGCCATCGCCCAGGTGATGCCGAACAATCAGATCAAGCAGCGCATCGTCGATGTGCAGACCCAGATCAAGAATGTGCAGGAGAACTACAGTGTGCAGGATGAGGGGCAGTTCAAGACCCCGGAGTCCGATCGTCAGGCGATCCAGATGCTGCAGCTGGTCAAGAAGATGCGGGCCGTGCTGCGGGTCGAGCACAACAAGGGCAAGATTGACCCTCAGGGGTTTGCCCAGGAAGAGCGCCGCCTTGAGCTGATGCAGCTCAAGATCAACATCTCCAATCTGGTCAAGCGGGCGATGGATGCCCGCATTCAGGGCCAATATGGTACATGCCGCCAGCTCTATACCAAGGGTCTGTCGGCCATGGCGAGCGTGGGCGACAAGGATCCCTATCTGCTGGCCCGTGAAGAAGATATGCGTCAGGGGCTCAAGGAGCTTGAAGAGCTGCAGCAGCAAAACAGCGCCCAGGATCTGCAAAACATCAAGGACAAGGAAGCCGACGAGCTCGATGTCCTGTTTCAACCCAAGAAGAAATGGTAAGCATGTCCCATCCACTCGATTCCACACTGGGGCCAATGGCCCCATTTGTTTCTCAGCTGTTGGCCGAACTGGCCGCCACTGGCGTCACCATTTCCCGGCCAACGGTCGATCACCTCTGTTATCGGGCGGCTACCCTGCAGGAATACCGCGCGCTATGTGCTGTGCTGGCCGAGGCGGGCTCCTTGCTGGTGGAGGGGATGATTGGCGGACGTCCCATCGCCACTTATCAGTTGCATCAGCCGCTGTTGGCTGGTGAGGTACAGGTACCCTGTATCGAGCTGGCTGCACCGAAACCGGGTCGCGTCCATCAGGCGGGGCTGGAACATATCGAGCTGGTGGTCACTTCACTGCAAGATCTGGTAGCGCGCTATCCCGAGCTGCCATTCAAAACCGGCAACATGCAGGATACCCGCAACCCCGATATTGGCCTGATGTTGCCCTCCGGACAGATCAAGTTTCATCTGCGCTCGCTGGCTGAGGTGATCGCCGAAGAGGTGGCGACCGGTGCTGTGGTCGCGGTGCCTGCGGATTATTTCGATCAGGAGTGATCCTGCGTTCAATGCGGTGCGAGCCTGACAAGGCTCTTGAATAACGCAGCAAAAGGGGTTACCGGTGTGACTAATACCAGTCAGTTAAGCCTGAATTATATTGTTTTTATTGGCTTTTTTCACACTGTGCCTCTGTGGCCTTGCCTTCAAGCCGCGGGTAACTTCGCTCCCTTCGTTTCGGTAACACAAGTGCCTTGGGGATGGAGTCGGGGGATGCGCCGCTACCGTTGCAAACTGTGTCTGCGCACCAACACCCTCCTCTCCATGATCGCTTGAACAAGCAGGTGGCTAGTGAGCTTCATCTGGCAGAGCATGCGCACTTGCGGATAAGCGGTCTCGCCATGCTGGGTGCTGGGATTGGCAAACGCAGCGGCATAGTCTGGGGTATCGGGCATCAGCCACATAACATCATCGGCGACGATCAGTTTGGGTGATAGGCATGTTGGTGCTAGATCGAGGCGGTTTCGTGACTCTTGTCCCCGAGCTTCTGGTGGGCTTGCAGGAAGGCGCTGGGTTCACCAACGGGACGGTCACTGGGTGGCGACGCCCTCTTCGCCGAGCAGAGCCATTATGAGCTCGGGAACATGAGGTTGGAGAGTGACTCAAACTGGGCGGCATTGTTGGCGTGGAGGAAGTCGAGAGTCTATTCGATACGCATTAAAATCCGAAACCAAGCCAACTGGTTTCGGATTTTTACACATCAAGAGGATCGATCAATTGATCCTTAACTAATCGGCATCAACCTTGCGGGCGCCCTGTTGCGTGTTCGAAATTGCCTCGGTTGAGGATCTGTCCAGCAACTCCTGATGGAGGCGGTTGACGATATTGCCCGCCTCGCTCTCCTTGACCAGGAAGCAGAGGTTGTGGGCGCTGGCGCCGTAGCAGATCATCCGGATGTTGTGCTCGCGCAGGGCGTCAAAGACCTGACTGCCCACCCCGTTCACTTCGCTCATCCGGTTGCCGATGAGCGCCACCAGTGCCAGACCGGTTTCCACCTCCACCTTGCAAAGCTGGCCCAGCTCGGCCAGTACCTTGTCGCTCAGGATCGGCTCGCCGTTGCTCTGGCTGCCGGTGTGATCCAGGGTCAGTGACACGCTCACTTCCGAGGTAGTGATGAGGTCGACCGAGATGCGGTGACGGGCCAGAATGCCGAACACTTCGGCCAGGAAGCCGTAGGCGTGGAACATGTTGAGGCTGTGCAGGGTCACCAGCACCTGCTGGCGGCGCAGGGCGACGGCGCGAAACAGCGGGCTTGAATCTGTGCTGGCGCGGATCCAGGTACCACCGGCGGCAGGATCCTTGGCTGAGCCGACAAACACCGGAATATTCTGGCGCACCGCCGGTTGCAGGGTGGCGGGGTGCAGCACCTTGGCGCCGAAAGTGGCCATCTCGGCCGCCTCGACAAAGCTGATTTCGGGAATGGGGCGAGCCCGGGTGACAAGGCGCGGATCCGTGGTGTAGATGCCGGGCACATCGGTCCAGATCTCGATACTGGCGGCATCGAGCGCTTCGGCGAGCAGGGCCGCGCTGTAGTCAGAGCCGCCGCGCCCCAGCGTGGTGGTGCGCCCATCGCCATCGGCGCCGATAAAGCCCTGGGTGATGATAAGGCTATCGCCCAGCTGCGGGCCCAGCGTCTGCTGGCAGAGAGTGCGGGTGGTGGCCAGATCGACGGTGGCTTTGCCAAAGCGGCTGTCGGTGCGCATCAGCTGGCGCACATCCTGCCAGTGGGCCTTGACGCCGCGCTGGCGCAGCAGTTCGGTAAAGAGACGGGTAGACATCAGCTCGCCGCAGGCGATGAGGCGGTCGGCCAGCTCCGCATCGGTATGCTGGTGGGCTTGCTGGGCCATGAGGCGAATTTCGTCCAGCTGGCCATGAATGAGGGCGCTCACATCAACGGGGTTGCCGAGATCGGCCAGAATGGCCTGCTGGATCCCGGCCAGTTTGGCCAGCTGCTCGTCGCGGCCCGCTTCGTCCAGCTCACCTTGTGCCAGGGCGACCAGCAGGTTGGTGACACCGGCGCTGGCACTCAGTACCACCACCCGGGTGGCGGGATTGGCCAGCACGATATCGGCGCAGTGATTCATGGCCGGGAAGTTGGCGACACTGGTTCCGCCAAACTTGGCGACATTGATCGGGCTCATTGCTTACTCCTGTCTTATTTTAAGATTCCGGTTCCATCGGGCAAAAAAGAGAGGAGGAGGCTGAAAATGGCAGGAATGAACGAAGCTATCCCGGCCAGAAGCACTCCACCTGCAGAGCCCATCCCGTACCGCCCCTGACAGGGCGCGGTGGGGGATGATCACTACCGATGACAACCCGGGGGATTCAGCCCCCGCAGCCGACGTTGAGGTCACCAGTCTCCTCACTCGTCTCGGCGCTGCTCCCCCTGACCCAAGTTCACCGGACGCTGGCGTCCTCCCTTGGGCTGCCTGGGCAGCGCTCCTCTTCTGGCTCCACCAGGGCGGTGGAGTGCGTTTAGAAATAACCTGCGTTGGATTGCACTGTCAATCGAGTTTGTGAAAAAGTTCAAATTGTCAGCTAACTCAACGCAGGATCAATGACTTAGGCAATGGTCTTTGACAAAACCTTGGAACGGCGCTGCCAGTTGTAGAGACGCTGGCGCGCCACCGGCAGATCTTCCACTTCCAGCGGATCGAAGCCCCGCTCCCGGAACCAGTGGATGGAGCGGGTGGTGAGCACGAACAGGCGGCGAATGCCAAGCCGTTTGGCCCGCTCGGCTACCTTGGCCACCAGCTGATCTCCCCGGTTGGAGTTGCGATAGTCGGGGTGGATAGCGACGCAGGCCATCTCCGCCATCGCCTCTTCCATAAAGCAGTAGAGGGCCGCGCAGCCGATGATGAGGCCATCGCGCTCGATGATGGTGAACTTGTCGATCTCCATCTCCAGCTGCTCGCGGGAGCGGCGCACCAGAATACCTTCCTCCTCCAGCGGGCGAATGAGATCCAGAATGCCGCCGATATCCTCGATGGTGGCGGCGCGGGCCTGCTCGGCGCTTTCCCGCACGATCTGGGTGCCGAGGCCGTCGCGACTGAACAGCTCCTGCAGCATGGCGCCATCATCCTGATAGCTCACCAGATGGGAGCGGGGCACGCCGCCACGGCAAGAGGCAATGGCCGCACGCAGGTAGCGGGCGGTGCCGGACATCTCTTCGCCCGCTTGTTCCAGCTCCACCAGCAGCTCTTCGGCCTGTTCGGGGAAAAGCTCGGAGATAGCCTCGCCGTGTCTGTCCATCACCCCTTGGGTGCTGCTGAAACAGATAAGCTTGTCCGCCTTGAGGTCGACCGCCACCCGGCGGGCTACCTCTTCCGAGCTCAGGTTAAAGCTCTCGCCGGTGACCGAGCAGCCGATGGGGGAGATAAGCACCAGACTCTTCTGGTCGAGCTGGCGAGTGATCCCCTCCACGTCGATGCGGCGCACCCGGCCGCTGTGGCAAAAGTCGATGCCATCATCCACCCCCAGCGGCTGTGCGGTGACAAAGTTGCCGCTCACCACGCTGATCCGCGCCCCCTGCATGGGGGTGTTGGCGAGCCCCATGGAGAGCTGGGCGGTGATGTCATATTGCAGGCCGCCACACACTTGCTTGATGATGGTGAAACTCTCGTCATCGGTGACCCGGATCCGCTTGTGATACTGGGCCTCGATACCGGCGCGGGCCAGCGCTTCATCGTTTTGCGGACGTGAACCAAACACCAGCACCAGGCGTATGCCCAGTGTCTGCAGCAGGGCGATATCGCTGACGATATTGGCGAAGTTGGGGTGGCAGATGGCTTCTCCCCCCATCATCAGCACAAAGGTGGCACCCCGATGCACATTGACATAGGGGGTGGATTGCCGGAAGGCATTGACCAGACTGGGTTCGCGTTCACGCACTTGATATTTCTTCCATAAAAAAACAGCGATTGGCTCAATATATGAAAATTAATTCACAAATCAAGACTAAATATTGATTTTGGCCGTTTCTGGTCTACGCGGGGCGACTTGGCCGTGCAGATCGGGAAAGGATGGTTGGAAGCGCAGATGGCCGTTGGGGCGAGCGGGGAGGGGCCAGCCGGTTGATCCGGCGCGATAAACTGCTATCTTCGATGCTCCTTTTCGTCAGCTGTGTGATTTCACAGGGTTTTATACAAGGACAGAATTCATGGAACAGATTATTTCACCGGCAGATGCCCTGCCGGGACGACGCGAAGCGATGGTGATTGGTCAGCAGCATGCGGTGAATGGCAACCCGACCCAGGGCCCCTGGCCGGAAGGGATGGCGGTGGCCTGGTTTGGCATGGGCTGTTTCTGGGGCGTTGAGCGCCTGTTCTGGCAGCAGCCGGGCGTCTACTCCACCGCGGCCGGATATCAGGGCGGCGTCACCCAGAATCCCACCTACAAAGAGGTGTGCAGCGGCCTGACCGGACATGCCGAGACGGTGCAGGTGGTGTTTGATCCGGCGGTGATCAGCTATGGCGATCTGCTCAGACTGTTCTGGGAACAGCACGACCCGGCGCAGGGGATGCGTCAGGGCGGGGATATTGGCACCCAGTATCGCTCGGTGATCTTCTATGGCGACGAGAGCCAGCAGATCATTGCCCAGCAGAGCATGGCGGCCTACCAGCAGGCGATGGCGGCAAGCGGCGACAGTCGCGCCATCACCACCCGCATTCTGCCGCTGGCGCCCTTCTATTACGCAGAGGATTACCATCAGCAATATCTGGAGAAAAATCCGGATGGTTACTGCGGATTGGGTGGCATTGGAGTCTGTTTGCCGCCCAGCCTTAACCGCTGAACAGGTTTGTAGTCGATTTCTTAATAAAAGTGAAAATAAATGGTCGGAGGAGGGAACTTATTGCGACCAGTCGGGACTAACTAGGTAGCGTCCAGGGATCGGATGCAAAGTCCAGACACATTTCTTGCCTTGATAACCGCCTGATGAATGAACGCACTGGCGGGTTGAAAATGATAGCAAGCAGGGCTGCCCACCAAGGCGGCCCTTTTCCTTATCTGCTGTTCTGAAATCTTGCGTTGGGCGGGAAAACCGGACGGTAGATCAGCCGATGGCGCTGTCGAACAGGTTCTTGATGAGATCGATAAACTCGATGAGGAAGGTTTTCTGTTCCGGGGTAGGGGCGCGCAGCCAGACGGCAGAGAGCACCTCTTCCAGATCGGCGACCACGGCGTCGGCCTCCTGCATGATGGCGAAACGCACCTTGGGATCGAGCTGGGGGTTTTGCTCGCAAATGGCCATCAGGTTGCTGGCAACACGGCCACTGACCAGATCTTCGATGGTCTCTTCACCATCGTTCTGCTGTTGGGATTCAAACAATCCCAAACTCTCCACCAGATACTCGATCAGCGAGATATAGCCTTCACTTTCTACCACCATGGTTGCTGCCTCAATACAGTAACAATACGAAAATTAAGCGTATTTTAGTGGCTTGCCCTAGCTTGGCAAGCAGCAGTGCAGGCGATGGCGAGTAAAACTGACTCCGCCCCGCTCCACGCACTCCAGCCCGGTCAACGTAAAGCCATGTCGTAAAAATAGCTCATAACTGAAGGCGCTGGCCTCGGTGGTGATGAGGGTCAGACCGAGCCCTCGGGCCCCCGCGAGCGCCGTGGTGAGCAGAAGATTGCCCAGTCCCTGGCGCTGATGGTCGGCGCTGACATAGAGCAGGCTGAGGTGGCCATCGGGGCTCAGGGTGACAAACCCGAGGGGCACATTTGCCTGCTTCGCCACCCAGCCGTGGTGCTCGCGCAGCTGGCTGACAAAGCCCGGATGTTGTGAACCGAGGGCCCACTGCTCCACTTGCTCGGCGCTGTAGTGCTCGGGGCCGCTGCGTCGCACCGCCTGCTCAAACAGGCTCACGAGAGCGGGGATATGTGCCTCACCAAGGGGGACAATACAAAGTGCTGAACTAAGTGCTGGGGTCATAAGGTCTGGCCGTCAGTAGGGGGAGAGGGGGCGCGGCGCCTGTGGCCGTTTGGCTTTGGGCAGACCCGCGACAACCCGCTCATAGGAGTGGTGCACCCAGCCCTGCCACAGATCATCTGGCAAGGTGCTGTTCAGGGTCACTGTGTTCCAGTGTTGCTTGTTCATATGCCAGCCCGGTTTGACCTCGGGGTGGATCTCGCGCAGCAGCAACGCCAGCTCGGACTCGCACTTAAGGTTGATGGTGAGCGGCTCGGCCTGCCAATCCACCAGCGCGAACATCTTGCCCGCGATGCGGTAGACCAGGATCTCCGGGCCAAACGGGGTATCTTCGGTGGCGCCCGGCAGGGTCAGCAGAAAGTGGCGCAAACGGGTCAAATCCATGGTGGGTTCTCGCGCAAGGGGTGATCCGGGTCATGTCAGGCGCATATCTATCGGCGGGGCTGTTCTGTTAATATGCGCGCAGCCGAGTATACCCCCCATCACCAAGGGAGCCTATTGGATGTTGTATCACAAGACTTTCGAACTGGGTCCCGAGCGGGATTGGGTGGTGTTTGTCCACGGCGCCGGTGGCAGCTCCTCCATCTGGTTCAAGCAGCTGCGCGCCTATCGCGAGCACTTCAACGTGCTGCTGCTGGATTTGCGCGGCCACGGCCAGTCCCACCAGCTGCAACAGGTGGTCAAGGGCCACTACAGCTTTCGGGAAGTGACCGAAGATATCGTTCGGCTGCTCGATCATCTCGATATCCGCCGCGCCCACTTTGTCGGCATCTCCCTTGGCACCATCCTTATTCGTCATCTGGCCGAGCTCTGCCCGGAGCGGGTGAAAAGCATGGTACTGGGGGGCGCCATCTTGCGGCTCGATATCCGCTCGCGGGTGCTGGTGCAACTGGGCCGACTCGGCCAGCACTTCCTGCCCTATATGTGGCTCTACCGGCTGTTTGCCTTCATCATCATGCCGCGCCAGCACCATCAGGAGTCGCGCAACCTCTTTGTGCGCGAGGCCCGCAAGCTCTGCCAGAAAGAGTTCAAGCGCTGGTTCCGACTCGCCACCGAGGTTAACCCGCTGATGCGTTACTTCCGCGAACGCTCCCTGCCCATTCCCACCCTCTATGTGATGGGGGAGGAGGATCATATGTTTCTGGCACCGGTGCGCGAACAGGTGGCCCGCGATGCCAGCTCTTCGCTGGCAGTCATTGAACAGTGCGGCCATGTCTGCAATGTGGAGCAGCCGGAGCAATTTAATCGCCGTACCTTGGCGTTTATTCAATCGCTGGGGACTGTGAGAAAATAATTTATCGTCAATTTTTTATTTACATTACAGTGTCTGAAATTTTTTAGTAAAAATAAAACCCCCACAGAGTAATTTCTATCGGGGTATTTCATAAATTAAGGTGCATGTTTAGCTACAGCTACCTTTGATACTTGCTAGTTTCTTGGCATTATGCTCTTGAAGCCTCTGGAATAGCTATTAACTCCCCCTCAACATCAAACACCAAGCCATCTACCACAGTCTTAACTCGCTTGTTTTGTAAAAGAATCAGTAGTTCCTTTACGTACTCCTTGTTCTCTTCAACTAAAATTTTCCCTTGATTATCGAATTTAATTTGCCAGTTACCTGCTGCTTCTGCGGCCTCACGTAGCTTCCTTAACCAAATTTCATTTCTAAAATGTTGCTTTTCATAGACGGATGCGAGATTTCGCATTAGGCGCTTATCTTCCGCAACTAGCGTAGTCAGCTTAATTGCTTCCGATGAGTTCATTGCTGGGCTGTTCCCTAGTGCCCTGATTGTTTCGACTTTTTTCTCTTTGAGTCTTTCGTGATAGTTCATCGCAGTTTCAAATTGAGCAAGGTCAGCGATGAAAACATCAGAGCCATATTGAATGAAGTCAATATATGGAGTTATCTGAAACTTGGAACTTTGATCAATTTCTACAACCAATTGATTTCTCTGAAAACTTGTACGTAAAGTCTTATTAGAAGTATTATTTAATGACCAAGCACCTTTGATATAGCGAAATGCATAGATACTTAATTCTGGATCACCAAAGGTGAGTTGAATAACGTATGAGTTATACCCGTTTAGTTCAGTTTCCTGATTGATACTGATCAGTGTTCCGCTTTCAACCCTTTCCTTTAGTTGACTCAAGTCAGTGGCACTAGCTTCAACGTAGAAAAATCTATTATCTTGGATAGTTGTAATTGGGCGCAGCTCATCGATATGTTGATTACCTTGAATGCATTCAATAACATATTGACGAAAATGATCTTGGTAGTCGGAATGCACTTTTAAATTTTTAATCTCACCAAATCGTTTTGTTTTATTTCCAATCTTTACTTCAGCAACCCAGAGATTTACAGTGGCTTCTGATAGGTCGAGTGATTGTAGCTCTGCGAGTTTAGCATCCAAACTTGCTTGATCAAGCTCTCGCTGTACTTCTTGTTGTATTTCTTCGGCTGTATTTAATGGATTTATTGTCATTTTGCTACCTATCAACTAATGCGGAAATAAAGGTGATCCCCGAGTTTTCTAAAAAACGAACTTTTTCTTCTGATTGTCTAGCTGTTCCCATACACAAAGCACATGAATAATGTTCAGCGTTAGGTTGTCCAATTCTTTTATATTTAATATCGTACAAACGAATGCCTAGAAGAAGGAACATTGGATTCAGTAGAATAACTCTTTCATTTCGAGTAAATGCGAACATAAAAGCTAAAAAAACGATCAATGAAAGTATTGATTGCCAAGTCTTATAGTCAAATGCAAAAAGACCGATGAGAAAAGGAAGGGTATAATTAATCATGTCACCACGAACAGCGTTTACCTCTGTTAGCGTTATAATATCTGTTCCTTCTGCACTGGAAAATAATGATCTCATTATGTAGCCAGTCAGTAAAGTAGCACATGATGAGATGAAGAGCATCGTGATAGCCAAAAAGCTCACATTCTGTTCCCAATCAACCAAGCCAATTGGGATTCCTATGGTTTCTTTATTTATATCCCTTATGAAAAGAATTAAAAAAAGTGGATAGTATGAGCTAAGGAAAATAAGTAGCTCGACCCATAACTTAATGTTAGTCTCTTGTGAGTTTTTAATTATCATGACTATTTTCCATTAATATATCGGTCTTAATGTAATTCAGTGTTTTTGTGAATTATAAGGGCATACCATGCTCGCTAAACAATACATAAATTTATTCAGACCTCTCGCTAACAGGAGGAGCACTGATAACTCATAATAAGCCATTTCGCTGAATGAGTTTCGTGTGAGGATGGTATCAGACAGTGATTAATATTGGTGAGTAAAAAGTTAGTTACCGCTCGGATTTTGAAAGGTTTTTTGACGAGGATCAGACTTGAGCCAAGTTGGCTGCGGGTTGAGTGAATGAGGGGTGTTCAATAAATAAACAAACAAGGCATCCTTGACGACTGGCGCCAAGTGACAGAAGTGGTTGGGCAATATCACGGTTATGCCCTGTTATAAGGGCTATGGGTTTCGGGTCATCGAGCAGACCGGCCACTCGGGTGGCCGGTATCTGCAGAGGGCCGCAGTCAGTGGGGGGCTGTGAGGATTACTCACGGCCCTCTTTTTTGATCCCCAGCAGCCAAGGCACTATGGTCAGAATAAACAGCGCGATCAGGGTGGCGAGCACCGCGGTGGACTCTCGGCCCATACCCGCGGCAATGCCGATGGCGGCGGTAACCCAGATACCGGCGGCCGTGGTCAGCCCCTTGGTTTCTGTTTGTCGGGTGCCCAGAATGATGGTGCCAGCCCCCAGAAATCCCACCCCGGCAGTGAGACCCTGCAACACCCGGGTCAGGTCGGCAGTTGATGCGCCAGCTTGCTGGGGGATCAGCACGAACAGGGCGGCGCCAATACTGACCAGCATATGGGTGCGGATCCCGGCACTTTTCCCTTTCTGTTCACGTTCGTAGCCTAATAGACCGCCGAGCAGACCAGCCACCAGCAGGCGCAATACAATCTGGGTCATCTGCTTGATATCTTGAATATCGGTGAACTCGGAGACGATGGTCTGCCAGATCTCTTGCCACATAAATGCCATCCTTGTGCATGCTGCATATGAATTGAACGAATCAAACCGGTTAATGTTGTCGCCATGGGTGCTGTACGAAAATACGCCATGAGACCTCATCCGCAGGGTATCAAACGCTGACTTCCCTTGTTGAGTAAAAAGTGTTGAGTAAAAAGCTGTCCAAGTTGTCGGATTTTAATGAGTTCTTGATAGCGCCCCGCTTTTTAAGCGAGCGTCAGGATAAGGGATAACCGGCGATGGTCGCAGGCTTAATAGCCGGTCATCTCCAGATAGCCGACCCCCTTGGCATCCCCCGAGACAGAGACTGCACCCTCCCAGTAGTCAAAGCGACCTGTCATGGCCTGATTGGGCTGACGCGCTTTGATGGTGAGGTTCATCCCGGCGGCGTTTAGCTGCCACTCGACGGGGTAATCCTGCCCCTTGGGGCCGCGCCAGGTGTTGCCCGGGTTGAGGCGAATCGCGTCGGGGGCGAGCACCCGGCTGCTGCCGTCCCGCTCAATCAAGATGCCGTAGCGGTTCTCAGGCTCAGTGCGTCCCGATTTGGTGCGCAGGCGAAACAGCATCAGCTCGCGGCCATCGGCCAGTTGCAGGGAAAACCAGTCCCAGCCCGATTGCCACTCCGCCAATACCGAGCTGCTCCACTCGTGATCAAACCAGCCTTGGCCGGTGACGATGCGGGTCTCGCCATCGCGGATCAGGGTGCCGCGAAGAGTGAGGCGCGGGTAGGAGTAGTAAAAGGAGGCGTTGCCCGGGCTCTTCTCGCTGTAACCGGCCTTGCCTTGCAGCACCAGCGGTTTGGCGGCAGTGACGGTGAGGTTCAGCTCGCCAATCTTGCTCTGCACCTTGAGGGTGGCGGGGAATAGCGCGGCTCCTTGCGAGGCAAGCCGCCACTCCCTTAGCCAATATTGGCCGCCGTTGGCCCCCGCCAGCCCCGGCCCCTGCCGACTGGCCCGTTCATCTTGCTGGTGGCTGCCACGGTCGAGATCCGTGATGGCAAACTGGGCCAGCCAGAGCTGGGGGGTGAGCCAGGGGTTGCTGGAGCGGATCTCTTGCTCGATACCCTGCCGAAACAGAGTCCACTGCATGCCATATTCGCGCCCCTGTTCATCCTTGAGATTGCCGGTGAGATACCACCACTCGGAGCGGTAATCGGGGTGGGCAGCGTGATCCTCCGGCAATTGGATGGTTTGCCCCGGCTGCACCTTTTTAAAGCTGTCGCTGCCGCCGCCGAGCAGGACACCCAGATCGCTGGCTTGCGCGCTGTCGATCATGGCAATCAGCGGGAGCAAGAGGGCGGCGAGCCACAGGGGCCGTAAGGAGGACAAGCTCCCCCTCACCCTGGCCCTCTCCCGAAGGGAGAGGGGATGGTTCGATGTCGCACTGTGCTCTTCTCTGCGCTGACAAATGGGCGGAGAGAGGGACGTGGTTAATGGGAACTTCAAGCCATGATTGAGCCAGTGTGCTAACCGATATGTCATACCACTCTCCTTGCCGCATACCAGGATGCCAGTGCGCCACATACCGGCGCCAGCAACAGGGCGGTGACCGCATGAAGGGGGGCGGCCTCGAAGGCGAGGCGCCAGCCAAAGGCGCGGGGGTTGACCACCTCGATCAGCACCCAGGCGAGGCCATACCCCACCGGCAGGGCCAGCAGGGCGGTGATCAGCCCCAACCCCGCTCCTTGCCACACCAGCAGCTGGCGGCAGTGGCGGGGGCTCAAGCCCAGACTCTGCAAGGTCTGCAGCTCGCCACGACGTGCCAGCCCCAGCACCATAAAGGCCGAGCCAATGCCGACAAAGGCGATGCCGAGGATCAGCAACTTCAATAGCTCGGTCACCACAAAAGTCTGGTCAAACACCTTGAGCGCCGCGCTGTGAATGGCGGGGGCGGAGAGCAGATTGAGCTGCTCGCCAAAGCGCTCGCGCAGGCGGTCGGCCAACTGCTCGGGGTCGTTGCTAAAAAGGGCGAGGGATTGCACCGCTCCCGCCTCGAAGGCGTGCAGAATTTGCCCCTTGTCGCTGCCGTAGTCCTGATAGACGCCGGTGACGGTGAACTGCCTTGGCCCCTGCTCGCCGCTGATCGCCAACTGCTGGCCCACCTTGACCCCGAGGCGTACCGTCAGCGGTTCGCTCGCCAGCACTTCGTCAGGACGGGTGGTCCAGCGTCCGGCCAGCAGCGGATAGGCCGCTTTAAGCTGGGGGATAAAGTCCATCTGCGCCCACTCGATGGGCTGCCCCTGCCAGCGGGCAGGATGCACCGAGCGGCGCGAGGCGGCGCTCACCAGCGGATTGGCGAGCAGGGTCTTAAGGGTTGTGTCGCTCAAGGTGCCCTTATTGCCCGCCACCCCCTTGGGGGCGGTGACATAGAGATCGGCGGCCAGACGCTGGCCGAGCCAGATCTCCACGCTGGAGCGAAAACTCGACACCATGACCCCGATGCCGATGGCCGCCGCGATGGCGAGCTGCAACGCCATCACCGCGATGGCGGTGCGATCGAGGTGATAGAGGGTCTCGGCCACCCCGAGCCGGGCGGTGAGGGGGCCGCCCGCGCGCCGTCGCAGCCAGCCAAGCAGGGCGCGCAGGGCATCGGGCAGCCAGAGCGCCATGGCCAGCAGCCAGCCGCCGGCGATAAAGAGGGCGCCGGTCAAACCGGTTTGCGGCAACCACAGGCACAGAGCGCACAGCAGCAAGATGGCGATGGCCAGCACGCGCCGTCGCCACGAGTGAGCGGGGGGACGGCTGTTTCCTGCTCGCAGTTCGAGGGGGGATTGGCGCAGCAGTTGCCACCAGCCGGGCAGGTTGGCGGTCAGCGTGCCGAGCAGCCCGATCAACAGTGCCTTGAGCAGGCTCACCGGGGAGAGGCGCAATAGGTCGATGGGGTTGGGCCCATAGAGATCGGCCAGCGCCTGGGTCAGTTGCCCCATCAGCGCCAGCGCCAACAGGCTGCCGAGCACCACCCCGAGCAGGGTGCCGATGGTGGCGAGAATAAGTAGCTCCAGGATGAGCCAGCGGAGCACCCGGCTCGGCCCCATCCCCAGAATGATCAACTGGGCCAGCTGGGGGCGGCGCACGCTCTGGACAAATCGCTGGGCGTTGAACACCAGAAACAATCCCACCGCCATGGCGAGCAATGAGAGCGCCGTCAGATTGAGGGCCAGTGCATCACCAAGCTGGCTGGCATCGAGCGCCGGGCTGATGGGCTCAAGCCACAAGGGCTGGTTCGGGTAATCGGTTTGCAGGGTGGCCTGCAGGGTGCGAGCTTCTGATTCGCTTAGCTTGAAGACGATGCGATCGAGCCGACCCGCTTTGCCCAGCTGCGGCTGGGCGAGGCCGATGTCGGTTATCAGCAGTCGCTCCATGGGCACGGCGCCCGGCTCGAAGGTGCCCGCCAGCGTCAGGGTCAGGGGGCGGGCATTTGCGCCATCGCTGCCGCCCAATACAAAACGGCGGCTCTGGCCCGCTTGCCAGCCAAGGCGATCCGCTTCGGGGGCCGCCAGCCAGATGCTGTCGGCACGGTTGAGGGAAAATGCGGGTTCGCTCGCGGGTTGGGCGCCAAACAACTGGCGCAGCGGACCGGGGTTGAAGAGATCCATTCCCAGCAGTTGAAAGCTGCGCCCCTCTGCATCCTTGAGCCAGCCATGGAGCTGGGGCATGGCATCGAGGGCGGGCTGGCTGGTCACCAGCTGCACGTAAAGCTGCTCATCCAGCCCGCCAGCGGGGGCCAGCCGGTAGTTGGCTTCCCCTGCCAGCTGGCTGCGGGCGGCGACGAAGTTGGTGCGGGCACTGTGATTGAGCAGCTCGATGGCCACCACCAGCGACACCCCCAACACCAGTCCGGCCAGACTCATCAACAGCAACCAGGGGTGGCTGCGATAGAGGCGCAGCAGCGCTTTGAGTGGCAGCATCAGCGTGCCCCCGACAGACGCAGTCGCTGTTTAGTCATGACGGGACCCCTTGAGCTCGATAAGTTGCCCCCCTTCGAGGCGCAGCACTCTGTCGGCCAGCGCAGCATAGGCGGGGTTGTGGCTCACCAGCAGCAAGCCTGCGCCGGTGTCCCGCACCGCCGCCACCATCAGCGCCATCACCTGTTCGGCATTGTGCTCATCGAGGCTGCCGGTGGGCTCGTCGGCGAGCAGCCAACTGGGCTGATGAATAAGGGCGCGGGCCAGCGCCACCCGCTGTCGCTGGCCGCCGGAGAGCTGCTCCGGCCAGGCATGGCGCTTGTGGCTCATATCGAGCCGATGCAGCAACTGGTCAATCCTTGTCTCATCCGGTGGCAGCGCGTTGATGGCGAGCGGCAGGGCCAGATTCTCGGCCACGTTCAGGGTCGGCAGCAGGTTGAAATCCTGATAGACGATACCGAAATGGCGGCCCCGCAGGCGCGCCCGCTCGTCGGGGGAGCGGGTGTCGATCCGGGTCTCCCCCAGCCAGATCTCCCCTTCGTCCGGTGCAATCAGCCCGGCGATCAGATTGAGCAGGGTCGACTTGCCGCAGCCGCTTTGGCCCAGCAGCAGGGTGATCTCGCCAGCGGGGAGGGCGAGATCGAGATGGTGGAACAGCGGCAGTCGTTCACTGCCGTTATCGAAGCTCTTGCAGAGATTGCGCAGGGTCAGCATGGGGTAACCGTTTGATGGTCAATGGCTTTCATCATGCTTGGTACGCTAGCACGGCCAGCAATGATCAACACCCCTTACGGTTGATCAAGAGTGCCAGTTAGTGATCAAGGCGGCAAAAGAGCAGTGGATCCTCGCTGGATCCCGCTTGCCCGAGGTGGTTAGAATAGGGGCTTCCATGGGTCACAGGATGAGCAAGGATGTTACACAAGCAAGTCAGTTTTATCATCGATAGCAAGGGCAACAAGCAGGCTGCCGTCGTCCCCATCGAGATCTACAACGAGCTGATGACCCTGCAAAAGGCACTCTCCGACAACCGGCCGGGGGAGCGCGAGCTCTACCACTTTAACGGCAAGGGGGCCGAGGCACACGGTTATCCGGTGGGAAAACGGCAAAATCCCGGCTTTATGGTGCTGGCCGGTTCCACTGCCAATGGCGAGGATGCCGCCTCTTTGCGTGAAGCGGTGATCGAGCTGCGTCACGAACTGCTGGAGAAGGGGGTCATAGTGCCCCGCAGTCAGGGCGGCTTTGTCTTTACCGCCGATCAGCTGTTCAACAGCCCGAGTCTGGCCGCCAGTCTGGTGGCAGGCAATAACCGCAGCGGTCTGGATGCCTGGCAAAACAGCGCAGGCTATACCCTCAAGCAGTCGGGTTTCGGCAAGAAGTAATCCCGCGTTTCGACAGCAAACCAATTAAGCGTTAATTGACCTGGATGAATTTTTCTTTTCATCCAGGTGCTAGCATCATTGCCAGACGGTTCTAAAAGGAAGAGACCATGTCTGCGCTCACCCCTGTTATTTTGCTGCTGTCCCTGTTTATCCCTCCCGCCCATGCCAGTAGTGGCCCTGTTCTGTTGACATCCTCCTCAATCGGACTTTTTTGTGTCGGATTGTTTGTGTTGGCCTACGCCCTGGTGATGGCCGAAGAGTATCTGCAACTGCGCAAGTCCAAACCCGTGCTGGTGGCCGCCGGGGTGATCTGGATCCTGATCGGTATCGCCTATGCACAGCAAGGGATGAGCCCTGTCGCCGAGCAGGCATTTCGCCATACCTTGCTGGAATATGCCGAGCTGATGCTGTTCCTGCTGGTGGCGATGACCTATATCAACGCCATGGAGGATCGGCGGTTGTTCGATGCCCTGCGCGCCTGGCTGGTGCGCTCCGGCTTTCACTTGCGCACCCTGTTCTGGTTGACTGGCGGGTTGGCATTTTGCATCTCGCCGGTGGCAGACAACCTGACCACTGCGCTCTTGATGTGCGCCGTAGTGTTGAAGGTGGCCAACGGTGATCGGCGTTTTGTCAATCTTGCCTGCATCAACATAGTGATCGCCGCCAACGCCGGAGGGGCGTTCAGTCCCTTTGGCGATATCACCACCCTGATGGTGTGGCAGGCGGGCAAGGTGCAATTTGGCCAGTTCTTCACCCTGCTGATCCCCTCTCTGCTCAATTTTCTGGTCCCGGCCATCCTGATGAGCCTGATGGTGCCGCGCCATGTGCCGGAGGCTGATAACGAGGTGGTCGATCTCAAGCGGGGGGCCCGCCGCATCGTCGCGCTGTTCTTGCTGACCATCATCACTGCGGTGCTATGCCACAGTTTCCTCCATCTGCCACCCGTACTGGGCATGATGCTGGGGCTCGGTTATCTGCAGTTTTTCGGCTTCTATTTGCGCAAGTCGCTGCCGCGATCCCTTGCCCGCAAGCGTGCGCTCTATGAACGCAATGGTGATGAGGTACGGTTGCGCAGTCTGGGTTCTGTGGTGCCATTTGACGTGTTCAACAAGGTGGCCAAGGCGGAGTGGGATACCCTGCTCTTCTTCTACGGGGTGGTGATGTGTGTCGGTGGGCTGGGCTTTATGGGGTATCTGGAGCTGGTATCACACTGGCTGTATGCCGGTGGGGATCCCACCATGGCCAACATCTTCATCGGGGTCTTGTCGGCCATCGTGGATAACATTCCCGTGATGTTTGCCGTGCTGTCGATGAACCCGGACATGGCGCTGGGGCAGTGGCTGCTGGTGACCCTGACCGCCGGAGTGGGCGGCAGCCTGCTCTCCATCGGCTCTGCGGCCGGTGTTGCCCTGATGGGGCAGGCCCATGGCATGTATACCTTCTTTGGCCACCTGAAGTGGCTGCCTGCCATCTTGCTCGGTTATCTGGTGAGCATAGGGGCGCACCTCTGGCTCAACAGTGCCCAGTTCTGAACGTCTGGGCGCCAGTACGAGCCAATACGAAAAGAGGCTTCCGTTGACGGAAGCCTCTTTCGTTTTTCTGAGCGGGGGGAGGGGGGATCAATCGCCTCGCTTGCCGGTCAGCAGCCAGTAACTCAGAGTCGAACCCACCCCGCAGCAGGCGATGGCAATGGCCATCGGCAGCGGCGAGTGGGGCGGATTGAGGTTTACCAGAATGCCGACCAGGGCGCCGATGCCAAAGCGCAGGGTGCCCGCCAGTGCCGAGGCGGTGCCCGCAGATTGCGGGAAGTGGCCCATCAGGCCGGTCATGGCGTTGGCGCCCACCAGACTGATATGGCCGACAAACAGCACCACCGGAATGACGATGCCCCACAGGCCGCCGGTCTGGCTCCAGGCGTTGTAGACCAGCAGAGCGCCCGCGCAGGGCAGCACCAGCAGACCGTATTGCAGCATCCGCTCGGCGCCAACCCCTTTCACCAGTCGGCTGTTAACGAAGGTGACCACCATCATCAGCAGGATATTGAGGCCAAACAGCCAGCCGTAGTGCTCGGTCGGCACCTTGAAGTACTCGATATAGACGTAAGGGGAGCCGCTTAAGAAAGCGAACATGCCGGAGCTGGAGAGGGAGCCGCACAGCACATAACCCATGGCGCCGCGATGGGAGAGCACCCCCCAGTAGTTCTTGAGGATCTGGCCCAGATTAAGGGGCTGACGGTGCTCCGGTTTCAGGGTCTCCTGAATTTTCCACTGCATCACCAGACAGATCAGCAGGCTGATCCCCACCAGCAGCCAGAAGATCACCCGCCAGTCGGCGTGGGCACTGATATAGCCACCCACCACAGGCGCCACCAGCGGCGCCAGGGTCATCACCAGAATGACGAACGACATGGCGCGAGAAAACGCATCCTTCTCGAACAGGTCGCGCAGCAGGGCATTGACCACCACAGAGCCCGCCGCGCCGCCCGCCGCTTGCAACATCCGATAGGCCAATAGTTCGGGCAGGGAGTCCGCCATGGCGCAGCCCACCGAGGCGATGGCAAACATCACCAGCCCCGCCAGGATCACCGGCTTGCGGCCATAGCTGTCGGCGAGCGGGCCGTAGAAGAGTTGGCCGATGGCAAAGCCGCCCAAAAAGGCGCTGATGGTGAGCTGGGCGCCGTCGATGCTGGTGGCCAGATCCCGGGCGATGGCCGGAATAGCGGGCAGATACATATCCACCGCCAGCGGGGTCAGACCCGCCAGGGCACCCAGCAGGATAAACAGAAAACGGGGGGAGAGGGCGGCAGCCTGAGCAGTGGGCGATTGGGGCATAGGGTATCCGCTGATGAACCTTGGTTGAAAAAGGGAGAAGGGCGAGTCTATCAGGTTTGCCCCCGCTCGGCATGACGTTCCTGCCCCCTCAAAAGGGGGAGGTGCCCGGCCATTCAGGCGCCTTGGGGAGCTCGCTTGCGGTCATGCGGGCGCGCTGCGCGGATCACTCCCCCCAGCCAGAGCAGCCAGGCCAGCGACGAGATGGCGTACCCGAGCCGCTCCGGCCAGCGGGCGGTGAGGGTAAAGGTGAGGCTGTGTTGTCCGGCAGGCACCCAGACCTGCACCAGGCCGTTGCGGGTGCTGCTGACCCTAAGGGGCAGATGCTGGTCGAGCCTTGCCTGCCAGCCCGGGTAATCAAACTGGTGCAGGACCAGCTTGGCGGGTGCCGGGGCATCCACCGTCAATTCGATATGACGAGGCTGCCAGCGCTGGATCTGCCAGTTCACCCCCTGATGGTCGCTGGTGATGGCGGGCTGGAATTCCTCTTTCCAAGCCAGCAGGGTGGGGGCAAACATGCCGCGTGGCACCTGCGTTGGTCGGTATTCGCGGGCGCTGCGCTTGCTGTCGAACTCCCCGTCGAGCTGACTCTTTACGGGAGCCTGGGTGAGCGGCGCCTCGCGTACATAGAGTCCCTGCGAGAGCAGGGTGAGGGCAAGCAGTAGCCACCAGACCCACTGCCACGGGCGATAGGTGGGGGTACCCAGCGCCACCACGGCGACGGTAGCGATGACCAGCAGCAGATTGAGGCGCCAGGGAAATTGCACCAGTTGCAACGGAGTGAGCAGGCGCCACAGGGGCTCGCTTGTTGGCAGCATCATCAGAAAGCTCAGGGTGCCAATGACCCCCCAGAGCAGCAACTCGGGATGGCGCGGCTCGCGGGCAGCCGCCCAAGCTACCAGCAGCAGAGCCAGGGTGAGCAGCGTCAGCCAGGCGAGATGGCCGCGAAAGCGCCAGTCATCACGGCTTTGGGGCAAACGATCGAGAAAGTTGCGCTGAAATTCGAACATGCCGGTGCGCATCTGCTCCATGGAGATCCCCGCCTGATCCAGCAGAGCGGGCAGCAGCAACAGGCTGGCCATCGCCAACCCCCAGAGCTGGCCCAGCAGGGTGCCAATGAGCGGGGAGGCGGTGACAGGGACACTGACAAGCGCTGTGCTCCCCTTGTAGCGCCAGACTAGCAGCAGGCTGCGCAGGGTGAGCAAGCCCAGAATGAGCAGGGTGCTTGGTAGATGGGAAAGCGTCAGCATGGAGACGGCCAGTGCGAGCAGCAGTAGCGCAAAGGGGGCGCCGCGGCAGAGGCGATCCTGAGCCAGCAGTGCCAGCGGCGCCCAGACGAAGGCCCAGCTCTCCGCCAGGGCAAAGCGGGCGTAGATATCGATGGCCAGATGATAGGGCAGCGCCATATAGAGCAGACTGGCCGCCAGCGCCCGTCCGTGGCCGGCAAAGGGGCGCAACCAGAGATAGGCAAACAGGCCGGAGAGCCAGAGTGCCACGCTGCTGCTCCAGAGCAGCGGCGTCATCGCCTCGTGGGCCAGTGGGGTGGGGCCGGCGAACAGGGCGCTCACATAGTAGGGCAGGGGGGGATAGAAGAAAAAGACCGGGCTGCCAAAGGCGCCGTTCATCTCCATCAACCAGCGCGGATAGAGCTCACCTTGCCACAGTTGCACGGCAAAGAAGTGACCGGAGAGCAGGTGGTGAAACAGATCATGGCCCTGACTGCCGCCACGCAGCCAGAATGGCAGCAACAGGAGGGCACAGGCCCCGGTCAGCACCGACAAAACCCAAAGCCACTCTCTGGTTACACGCATAAGGAGACTCGTCTGTTATGGATGCGCAGTGAGTGTACCCGAGTTGTTCCCCTCTTTTTTAGTTGTCTTGGCGGTTTTTTGTGCTCTTTCTATGTTTCTTGTCACTTTCCCCATGGGGTGTCTGCAGCGAGGGAATGGCGAGCCAGAGGCCGGGCTCGGCGGCAAAGCGCGGGGCAAACCAGTGCTGGCGCACCACAGTGGACATTTCACTCGCGGCGATGGGGCGGCGACTGAGGCGACAGGCTCCTTGAGAGAGCGCAAGCGCCGCATCCCCCTTGTACCAGCCGTCCGTGACCGGCAGAGCTGTGGTTTCCCGCAGCAACCTTACCCCCCACTGGGTCACCAGCGCCGGGCACGCTTTTTCTGCCAGTTTTGCCGCTTGCACCATGGCGGGCGGACGGGGCAGGGTAAAGGTCACGCCGAGCAGCAGCAATCCGGCGACCGCGACCACCCACTCGCCACGGCGCGGCAGCCAGCCTGCCAGCAGCACAATACCGAGCAGGGTGATGGGCGCCAGATGGCGGGGATTGTCAGGGTTCTGGCCAAACAGGGTCCAGAGCAGTAGGACAAGCCAATAGAGTGTCCAGAGCGGGGGGAGGGCGGCAGGGTGGTTTTTTGATCTTTGCCAAAGCGGCAGCACCAGCAGCGCCCCAACAGCCAAGGGCCAGAGCGGGGTGAGCTGATCGTTGAAGGTGCGCGCCCAGCTAAGCAGCCGATCACCGTGGGCCGCCGCCGTGTTGCCCCACAGGGTAAAGTGACCGTCGGTAAAGCGGCGCCCTTCGCTGAAATAGGCCCAGCCATCGGCTTGCCAGACAAACAGCAGGCAGGCTAGCCCAACCAGCGCGATGGGGAGCACAAATCTGATGCGTGTTCCCTTTTGCGCCATCCCCAGCCACAGGGGCAGCAGCGCCAACACGAAGTAGGAGGGGCGCAGTGCCAGCATAAGGCCCAGCAGCAGACCCGCCAGCGCAATTCTGCGCTGCTGCAAGGCCAGCAGCGTCCCGAGCCAGGCGGCGAGCGCGGCCCCGTCAGAAAGGCCGGAGAGCGCCAGCGTCGGGGTGAGCGGCAGTGCCAGCACCAGTAGCCAGACGGGTGCCAAAAGGTTTGGCCGTTGCCACAGCCTTACCGCCAGCAAGGCGGCGAGCGGCGCCAGCAAACTGCTACCCAAGAGACTTGCCCACTGCACCGCCCGGGCCGGATCGTCTACCGCCAGATTGATCAGCCGCGCCAGCCAGATAAAGGCGGGGTAGCCCGGAAAGTGGGGGGAGAACTCCAGCACGCTAAAGCGCGTCACCCCGTGGGCAAAATTGAGAGCATCGTCGGAATCGAGGGAGACTGGGAAGGCCAGCAGCCAGCTTAGCCAAGCCAGTTGCAGCAGAATGAGCAGCCAAATGGTGGTGGAGCAGGGGGAAGGCCAACGCTGGGCCATTACCTTACCCCTCATCCCCAGCCCTTCTCCCGCAAGGGGAGAAGGGGGCAAACCGGCGTTCGGGTGCATCTATCGGCAGGCCGTGCGTAGGGTGGGTAGAGCGCAGCGAAACCCACCGTTTGTCACAGCGAGGTGGCGCAATGATTGGCAGGTTGCCATCAAAGCGGCGCCAGCACGGCCATCAGCGCTTTTTCTGCATCGCTAAAGGCGGCGGCATCGGCAGGCTTGGCGCCCACCCCGAATACCCCCGGGTTGCCAATGGCATCCAGCACCTTGGCCAGCGCCTGTTCGGCCGCCTTGCGATCCCCTTCACTGAGGGAGGGGAGGATCAAGTCGAGGAAGCGCTTGCTCTTGACCACCAGCACCTTGGCGGTCTGGTAGTCGCCAAGGTTCTGGCTGGCCCCTTCGAGGCGGCGCTCGATCTCCGCCTTGTAGGCGCGGTTGAGCAGGGCGGCGGTGGCTGCGGCATCTTTGGCCTTGATGGCTGCTGCCAGCGGCCCTTGCAGCTCCACCTTGTGGTGCTGTTCCAGATAGGTCAGCTCGTCGGCAATCTCGCTCAAGGTGGCGCTGGCATCCTTGCCGTCAGTGGCGGCGCCCAGCAGCGCTTCGCGGGCGTCTATCAGTGGCTCCTTGCCGGCGGCGGCGTAGGAGTAAGCCTGCGCCTGCCCGCTCAGGGCCAGCAGCAGGGTGAGGGCGAGTAAACCCGGGCGGATGGTCATCCTGTTCTCCTTACTTATGCCAATGGCGCGGCCATCACGCCACACTCTGGGTTTCGATCACGGTATTTTCGTTGCGATGGTTAAAGGTGTTGCGGCGTCTGTCTACCTGTTGGACACCGACAAGCCTCACGCCACGCTCTGGGTTTCGATCACGGTGTTTTCATTGCGATGGTTAAAGATGGCGTGGCGTCTGTCCACCCCGTCGATCACCATGTCGGCGGCCATCATCCCCATCTCCATGGCGGTGTCGGTGAAGATGTAGCGGAATGTCCCCTGACGGCCGGTCATGATGAGGTTTGTGATGGGCATCAGCGCCTTGATGGCTTCGTTACGACGGGCCTGATAGCCGAGATCCATCAGCGGATAGGCGTACTCGCTGCGGGCTTCAAAAGTTTCATCGCCAAGCTTGGCGGTATCGACTCCGAGGCTTGCCAGATCGGCGGTGACCCGACCGCGTAGATCAGAGAGCGGCGCCTGCCAGGTGGCATCCCCGGGATTGCAGGGGATCTCCAGCATCACCGAGGTCTGGCCCTGTGGCGCCATAAAGGGGCTGCGGCGGCGCGGTTCCTGCAGACGGGTCGCCAGAATATGGGGATCGGAGAGGTACTGCCAGGTGTTGTCCGACAGGTTCTCTATTTTAAGCGGCATATTGACGAAGCGAAGCGACCGGTATTGGAGATCGCACGGCAAGCCAAGATGCTGGCAGGTGAGCGGCAGCGGCAGGGTGGAGATCACCTGATCAAAGCGCTCGCTCTGCTCAACGTCATCTTGTTTCCAATACACCCGTTCGATGCGGCCATCAGCCTGCTCAAGGCGGGTGATGGTGGCGCCGGTTTTCAGCTCCACCCCTTCGGCCACCAGCCGCGCCCCCAGAGTGGTGAAGATCTGGCCGAAGCCATATTTGGGGTAGCGGTATTTGCGGGCATAGGTGCGCACCGAGAGACTGCCGTTGCGTCTTGGCAGCAGGCGGCGTGCCACATCTTTGAGATCGATCAGACTGATGCGCTGGCCGGCCCAGTCAGCGGAGAGCTTGTCCGGGTTGATGCCCCACAGCTTGCCGGTGTAGCCCTCGAAAAACTGGCGGTAGAGGGTGCGGCCGAAGTGACTCTGGATCCACTCGGCAAAGCTCGCCTTGGCAAAATCATCCGGCTTCTTGGCAAAGGGCAACAGCAGCAAGTCTTTTACCGCCCCGGCCATCAGGGCGAGCGGCGCCGTCTTGAGCAGGTTGGGCAGGTTCAGGGGGTAGTCATAGGTGCGCCCGCCAAAGCGGATCACGCTCTTGCGCTCGGCGTGGAGCAGATCGTCCCCCATCAGCTCGTCGATAAAGGCGAGCAGCTCGGGGTTCTTGGTGATAAAGCGGTGGCCGCCGTAGTCGAAGCGATACTCCCCATCGCGCCCCTTGAAGGTCTGGGTGGCGCACATGCCGCCGACCACCGGCTCCTGCTCGAACAGGGTGACTGCAAAACCGGCGCTGCGCAGGCGCCAGGCAGCCATTAAACCGGCGGGGCCGGCGCCCAGCACCGCAATGCTTTTCTTGTTGTTATCGCTCATGACCTATTCCGAAACTGCTTGATAGATAAGGGAACCGCGCCAAGGCGCGGCTCCCGAATGGTGTTGTTACCCCGTGCCCTTGTTGCCACAGGGCGTGCGGGCTCAGCCCTTGCTGGATGCGGCGCTCACCTGCGGGCGATAGCTGCGCTGCCAGAGGGTAACGAAGATCGCCAGATAGAGGGCCCAGGTCAGCAGCTGCAAGCCAGCGGGTGAGGCATTGTAGCCAAACAGGGCGCGCAGGAAGGTACCAAATACCCCCTGATCGTCGAGAATGTGGCTGATGTCGAACACCGGCGTGGTCCAGAAGGTGATGATCTCTGCCGCTTGCAACATGTTGACGGCGGACGAGAGCAAGCCTGCGGCGATGATGATGATAAGCAGCCCAGTCCAGCGGAAGAAAGGCGCCAGCGCCACCTTGCGGGTGGAGCGCAGCAGTCCCCACACCAGCGCGATGGAGACCAGCAGCCCCGCCAGCGCGCCCATCAGGCCGGATTGCAGATCGACCCCTTGGCCCGAATAGAGCAGGGCGGAGAAGAAGAGCACGGTTTCAAACCCTTCGCGCATCACCGCCAGAAAGGCGAGCAGCACCAGACCAAACAGGTTGCCGCCATCGATGGCCGCATCGATGCGTGCCGTCATGGCCCCCACCTGGGATTTGGCCTGCTTTTGCATCCAGATCGCCATATAGGTGAGCACCAAGGTGGCAAAGATGAGGATCCCCGCCATCAAGAGGTGGTTGTAGCGCTCGCTCTCGAACTGGCTCACCACCACCTGGAACAGGAAGGCGACCACAAGGGAGGCGACAAGGCCAAGCCCCACCCCCAGATAGATGAACTTGTTGTAGCGGCTCGCCCCCAGCTTGGCGAGGTAGGAGAGGCAGATGCCGACCAGCAGGAAGGCTTCCAGCCCCTCGCGCAGGGTAATGAGAAAACTTGCAAACATCAGGATTGAGGCTCCGTAGCGGGCGTGACGGGGAGAGGCTGCAAGGTAAGTTGCAACCGATTTAGCTGCACTATGGGTGGCTCCGGCAAGCTGGGCTCGGCGGCGCGCACCGCATCATTGACCCACTTGGGGTAGGTGCGGAAATTGAGTTTGATATCGGCCTTGAAGGGCCCTTGGGCATCTGCAGGCAGCGGCCAGGCTTCATCGCGCCAACCATCGACCGGAATGCGGGTATCTTCCAGCAGTTTGGCGTAGCGCCAGAACTTGAGCCCCACCGGCTTGCCCTCGGCATCGCCGAACACTTTTCTGAACAGTCGCGCATCTTCAGGGACAGCACCATCCACCGGCTGGCCGCTGGCAAGCACCACCTTGCCGCTGGCGTCGGTGACTGTCAGCTCCAGCCAGAGTTCACGGAAATCAGCCACCCCGGTGGGCAGGGCATGGCCCGCGCCGGTATTGGCGACCCGCACCACCAGCTGCTGACTATCGGCAGCCTGTTCGATACGGGCGGAGAGGGTAGCGCTGGAGCGCAGCAGGGCCAGACTCTCCTGTTCAAGCCCAGGATTACGCAGCCCCACCAGCTGGTGCTGGGCACCGGTAAAGTTGTGGCGATAGAGCCGCGCCTTCATGGTGCCGTTTTCGGTAGACTGGCCCGCCACCGGCGCACCGCCATTGCCCGGCTCCGGGTTCATATGGCAGTCGATACAGGTGCGCCGCCTGGCGGGATCCTCCGCGTTTGCGAAGCTGGATTTTTCCCACTCGTCCCAGGTGTTGACGATATTGGCGCCGGTGCCCGGGGCAAACTCGTTGTGGCACGACTTGCACAGGGCAGCGTCGCGGTAGAAATCCTTCTGATAGGAGGCTTTGTGGGCCGCCGGACGGGCGTTGATCTGCCGCTCGGCCAGCCAGTGCTGGAGGCTGCCGCCCGGGGCATCCTCGAACACATAGCTCTCGCGGTCTTTCAAATTCACGGTAAAGGCGCTGTTGCCGCCCGCATCTTCCACTTTGGAGATGCGATGACAGAGCACGCAGCCGGTCCCTTCCTCCACCACAGGTTCGCCCGCCTGGTGGGCGGCAATCAGCGAGGCGCCACCCTGCTCGAACATGTGGGAGCCCTTGGGCAGATCCAGCTGGCCGGTCATCACCTGCTGGGGCATATGGCAGCCTTGGCACCACTGACCGAACGCTTCCCCTTCGGTTTCGCGGGCCAGCGCCTGTACCACCTTGTAGTAGGGGTGTGAGTTGCCCATCAGTCGGTGGTTGCTCTCGCTCCAATCCTTGAACGCTTGGCTGTGACAGTTCTGGCAGGAGGCAGAGTTGAGCCACTCTTTCGGGTGGGTAGTCGGCGCCTTGGCGGGATCCGTGCGCGGGGCATCGAGCCGCAGCCAGTTGGCCAGATAGGGGAGGTTGCCATCGGCGGTGACGAAGGCGTGCAGATCTTCCATCATCGCTTTCACTTCCGGTTGGGGCTTGGCGGGGTCAACTGTCTCGGCCCCATCGCGGGTGTCATGGCCCATACCGCCCTGGGTCTGCTGGGTCATGCGCAGGTATTCGCCGACAAAATCCCCCGCCACCATGTTGGTGAGGTTGGCGTGGCCGTTGATGGCGTTGTCGCCGCTCTTCTGGCGATGGGCCGCCATCAGATAGCGGTTGGTGAAGTTGAACCCGTCCAGATGGCAGGAATTGCAGCTCATCCAGTTGTCTCCCGCCATGGGGAAGCGTGAGTTGGACGCTGTGTTACCTAGGTTGAACAGCCGCTCGCCGCGCTGAAGCGGCTCGGGGCGCGGATCTGTCTCTACCAGTTTGGCGAAGTGGGGCGCATCGACGGTGACTCGGGCAAACGGGCCGCTGCCGCCACTATTGAGGCGGGTAAGATCCTGCCCCATGGCGTTGTGCACCAGAATATGGTTGCCATCGATCAGCAGATCCCGCGGATTCTGGCCCGGCAGGTGACGCAAGAGCTGGGTCGCCTTGGCGCCCCCCTGAAACTTCTTGCGGCGGTGGCGGTTGTTGTTGGATTTGCCGCTGCGGGAGAGGTCAAACACCAGCAGATCTTCCGAGCCCGCCAGCGTCAGATAGACCCGTTTACCATCGGCGGCGAAGCGCGCCGCAAACGGGTTGGAGACGATCTGGCTGCGGTTGCCGGCGCTGGGCAGATTGATCTGCAAAAAGAGCTGTTTTCTTTCATCGACGCGCTCTTTCTCCTCATCGAGATCGATGATGGAGACCGCCGGAAAGACGGTGCTCTGAAACTGGAAGGGGTGGCTGAAGCTCCACAGCACATGAGGCAACCAGGCCTCGCTGCCATCGGGGGAGAGGGCGATGCCATCGAGCAGGCGCGGCAAGCCCTGGGAGTCGCTCGGCGTGTCGCTGTGGGTCTCGGCCAGGGTGATGAGCTTTGGCTTGGGAAGCGAGGAGCCCTTGGCGCCGTGGCCAAGCTTGGCGAGATCATAGATGGCGAGCTGGCCGGTCATGGCGTGGGTGAGCAGCAGGCGATCGTCGTTGGTCAAGGCCAGCCCGCGCGGGGTCTCGGCGGTTTCTGCATCCAGCTTGAGGTTGCCCGCGCTGTCGTAAGCCTGCAGACGAGCTGATTCGAACAGCGTCACCCAGAACCACTGCCGTTTGGCATCGAAGATGACCCCGTAGGGTCTATGGCCGGTGGGGATCGCCTTTTCCAGATCGAGGTCATCATCCAGCAGCAACAGGCGATCACCGCTGTAGTCAGTGACCAGCAGGGTACCGTCATCGGCGCGGGCCAGCTGGCGCAGATCGCCCCCCAATTGCACCTCTTTCAGTCGCTTGCCGCTATCGCGCTCAAGCAGGGTGACGGAACCTGCGCTCAGGTTGGCAGTGACGAGGCGCGGGGCGTTTCCCTCCTCATAGGCAAGCATCCCGGCGCCCATCTGCTGGGCCAACGCGAAGGGGCTGGCCAGCAGCAGGACGAGGGCCAGCAGGGGTGACAAATATGCAGAGAACGATGACTTCAACATGGGATCAGGAGCGCCATTTCAAGATGGTCCAGCGCCAGGCGTGGCGCAGCACCAGAGGAGTGAGCAGCAGTGCGCTCAGCCAGTGGGCCCAGCTGGCGAGGTTGCCCATGGCATCGCCCGGAGTGCCGTGCAGCACCAGCAGCAGGCCGCTGGCCAGACAGATCAGTAGCAGGGCTTCGATAATCCGCCCCGTGGTGCGCAAAAAAGGTTTGTTGCTGCGGTTCAACAAGCTGCGATGGGAGAGCCAGAAGGCGCCAAACAGCAGCGGGAACAGGGTGAGCGAGAGCATCACATGCAAGAACAGATTCCAGCGCGCTAGCGACCAGAGCGGGGTCAGCGGCTCCCACAGCAGCAGGCCGGAGAAGAACATCAGGTAGAGGGTGCCCTCGGCGGCCTGATGGTGGTAGGCCAGCCACTGCCAGAATTGTCGGGGTGAGAGAGAAAGGCTTGTCATAAAGGCTCCAGCACCCGGGCGGGGCAGCCCGGGGGGAGCAAGTTTATAACGCAGTAAAAATAATGAAAAGTGTTATCAATTGTATTGCTGGTGAATCAAGGCTGAACAAGCACAGTGATCCGGCTCGACTATTTATGCTCCGCCATCCGCTCGGTCACCGCATAGATGAGCGCGGCCAGCGAGAAGGCGAGAAACACCACCACGGACCACTTCATATCGACTTCGTTGATGATGCCATCTTCGAGGAAGGCTTTGAGTACCTCCACTCCGGCGATGGTCACCAGCGAGTTGATGACGATGAGCTTGAGGGAGGCAAAGTTGATCTTGCTAAGCCAGTTGCTGCTAAGGGAGGCGCGCTGCTCTTCCGTCTGGATAAATTGCACATAGCCACAGATAGCAACCAGGATCAGCATCTGGGCCACCAGTATAAAATCCACCAGGGTCAGCACGCCGGTAATGAGGTCCAGATAGGGGATCTCGAAAATGTTTACAGAAAGCTGATAGAGCTGCATAGCAAACTTCACCATCAGCAATACCACGCAGATGAGGATGCCAATGTAGAAGGGGAACATCATCAATCTGCTGCCATTGAGCATGAAATTGAATCGACGCATGAGAACTCCGATGTTGGGAACAGGGGTAAATAGAGTGAGTATGGCGCGAGCAGCCCGCTGCGTTGCAAGGCCGTGGGGACTGATTATGCCGGGTCGCCCCCTGCTTGCGCCTATAAAAAAATAAAAAGCCATCATAAAAAATAAAACCGCATCCCGCTGTCTTATTTGTGATTTTTCCCTGCCGTAACATGCCGCTTCTCAATTCTGGGGGGCGACAGCCTCTCTCCTATTTATCAGGCTCGGCCCACCGAGAGTGGCCGCTTGTCAGGAGTGTTGCGATGCGTATTGGTCTGCTGTTGAGTATGGGGATGCTGGTTGCAAGCGGGGTTCAGGCACAAGAGCTGGGAGCAATTCCCAGGGAATCTGGCTTTTCCGGCAGTGTGCTGGCGGGGGCGAGCGTTGGCGAGACCAAGTCCAATTTTGCCACGGGGAATGCAGGTAGCGAGCGTATTGAAGCTTTGGGGGCTGCGGCGCAGCAGCGCCACCTTGATCCGGTGATCAACGGGGATCTTCGCTACACCTTTGCCTCCACCGGTAGCCAGCTGTTTTTGGGCAACCTCATTCAGGATGCCATTCGTGGCGACGGTACCCAGCAGTTCGGGCTGCGCCAGCAGCTGGGGGACAAGGGGATCGTGGCCGGTTCGCTGGTGTTCAATGCCACCCCGGTCAAGGTCTGGCGCGATCCCTTTGCTGTGGGTGTGGAACGCGAGCAGGGTGACGTGCGATCCCACGGCGCCCGTCTGGCGTGGGACAACATCTGGGGCAGTGCGCTCAGTGGCAGCATCACCAGCCGCGACGTCAAGGTGGATGGGGAGTCCAGCGGCGAGCAATATGGCCGCGCTGTGATGGGGATGCTGGATCGCAATGGCCGGGTCAACTCCGCTGAGCTCTCCTACCAGTTCCGGCTGGCAGACGATCAGTTCCTCGAGCCAGCATTGCGCTATGAGAAGGCTGATCTGGCGGGCAGTGCCGAGTCTTATGTGAGCAAGGGGTTGCAGCTCACTTACGCCAAAACCTCGCCCCGCTGGTCATTTGTCAGCAACCTCTATCTGGGCAAGCGGGACTATGACGAGGCCAACCCGCTGTTTGGCCAGCGTGCCGACAGTCGCGACATGGCCATCGATGCGACCCTCTTCTGGCACCAGCTGTTTGGCATCGCCCCGCTCTCTGCTCTCCTGAGCGCCAGCTACGCCAATGCAGACTCCTGGATCGACTTTTACGACATTCGCGCCACCAGCATCACCACGGGCCTGCTCTACCGTTTCTGATCCCGGCATCCGGCAGCGAGATGAGGTACACACACAGGGGCTGGTCAATCCAGCCCTTTGTTTATGGGATGGATCGCAATAGACAATTCAAGCTGTATGCAGGTTGGTCATCACATGCAGGCAAGAGGCGTTATGACAGAGGGCATTTGAAGGGCGCGCGTGACAGGGAAGGGGGCGAACTGCAGATACGAAAAAGCCCAGCCAAAAGGCTGGGCTTTAGAATTTGGCTCCCTCGACAGGACTTGAACCTGTGACATACGGATTAACAGTCCGCCGTTCTACCGACTGAACTACGAGGGAAAAGTGGCTCCTCCTACTGGACTTGAACCAGTGACATACGGATTAACAGTCCGCCGTTCTACCGACTGAACTAAGGAGGAATTGCCTGTCTCGTTAAGACGGGGCGAATATTAATGACCAGGGCGGCGGGTGTCAACCCGCGAATTTCCCGAAAACCGGATTTTCGGACTGTTTGCCCAAAAGTTGTGCTTTGCGGTTTATTTTCAGCACAATCAGTCTCTTGCCATCACCGCCCCCAACCGACGCAGGGGTTATTGGCTCGGTTCGCATAAACCTGATGATGACAGCATGATGTCGCGAACGTGCTGGCAACCTGGAGGGGCTCAAAATGGTAATCTTTGTGGCTAAAAGGAGGAGAGCTGGAGTCAAGATCGGCGATTTGGCGGCAAATAGGCCAAATAATGGGTGAGCGCGCGTTTCATTGATCCTGCCCATCGAAAAAATGGCCCGTCTGGAGTAAGGTTACGCAGGATACCATCGCCGCGTCGACAGCCCTGCCGGCCCTTGATGATGATCGGGCGCCGGATCTCTCCGGCCTTTATCTCCCTCTTCTGGTATTACGATATACATGCACAAGCAAGCCTCTTTAAATAGCGTGAAGCTCGCCATAGCCTTACGCCAGTCCTGTATTGATGAACCCTATAGCATGGCCCGCTTCGGCCGTGATCTTATTGCCGGTGTGACGGTGGGCATCATCGCCATCCCGCTCGCCATGGCGCTGGCCATTGCCAGCGGTGTACCGCCGCAACACGGTCTCTATACCGCCATCATCGCCGGTATCGTGATCGCCGTGACCGGTGGCTCCCGTTATTCCATCTCCGGCCCAACCGCTGCCTTTGTAGTGATCCTCTATCCGGTCGCCCAGCAGTTGGGGGTCGGTGGTCTGTTGATGGCAACGCTCATCTCAGGCCTTTTTCTGGTGGCGATGGGGATGGCCCGTCTTGGCCGCCTTATCGAGTACATTCCTCCGTCAGTGACGCTGGGCTTTACCGGTGGTATCGCCATCGTGATCGCCACCTTGCAAATCAAGGACTTCTTTGGCCTGAGCGTGCCCGAGATGCCGGAAACCTATCTGGGCAAGGTCGAGGCGCTGGCCGCCGCCCTGCCAAGCTGGCAGTGGGGCGATACACTGGTGGGGGTCGCAACGCTGGCAGTGCTGCTGCTCTGGCCGCGCCTGCGTCTGCCGGTGCCCGGCCACTTGCCCGCGGTACTGGTCGGGGTGGGTCTGGGTTTTGGCCTCCATTACTTTGGGGTGGATGTGGCCACCATCGGCAGCAAGTTCAGCTATACCCTGGCCGATGGCACCCAGGGGATGGGGATCCCGCCCATCGCGCCGACCCTGGTGATGCCCTGGGCCTTGCCCGGACCGGATGGCTTGCCGGTTGAATGGAACCTGGCGGCTGTTGAGCGGCTGCTGCCTGCCGCCTTCTCCATGGCGATGCTGGGGGCGATCGAGTCGCTGCTCTGCGCTGTGGTGCTGGATGGCATGACCGGTCGCAAACACAGCTCCAACGCCGAACTGGTGGGGCAGGGGCTTGGCAACATCTTCGCCCCCTTCTTTGGCGGTATTACCGCTACCGCCGCCATCGCCCGCTCTGCCGCCAACGTGCGTGCCGGCGCGACGTCCCCCATCTCGGGGATCGTCCATGCGCTGGTGGTGCTGGCCGCCATTCTGGTGCTGGCCCCCTGGCTCTCCTGGTTGCCGCTCTCGGCCATGGCTGCCTTGCTGCTCATCGTGGCCTGGAATATGAGTGAAGCGCACAAGGTGGTGGAGCTGATCCGACGCGCGCCCAAATCCGATGTGCTGGTGCTGCTGGTCTGCCTGTCACTCACCGTCATTTTCGACATGGTCATCGCCATCACCTTCGGGGTGATCCTGGCATCCCTGCTCTTTATGCGCGAAATCGCCAAGATGACCAAACTGCACGATTTGGCCGAGCACAAGCGCTATGCCCATGAGGTGCCGGACAACGGCCTGCTCTACAAGATCAACGGACCGCTCTTCTTCGCAGCGGCCGAACGGGTCTTTGCCGAGCTGGAAGCGCAAGTGAAAGGACACAAGGTGCTGGTGTTGCAGATGGAGGCGGTTTCCATCCTCGATGCGGGCGGCCTGTCAGCCTTCCTCCACTTTGACAAGCAGATGGCTAAAGCCGGTGTCGAGTTGCGGGTGGCCGAGTTGCAGTTCCAACCGCTCAAGACCCTGGCCCGTGCCAAGGTGCGGCCGCAGCCCGGCAAGCTGGAATTCTACGGCTCGTTGGAAGAGGCGCTCAAAGGGGAACATTTGCACGAAGCGGCAGTAAATTGATTGAAAGGGATACGAAACGGCATATTTTTGGTCACTTGGTTCGGATATTGAACAAACGAACGCAAAAAGTAAAAAATTGCATTGACCAAAAGCCATCGTATCCCTTACATTACGCCCCGTCGCCGCGGCATGGTCCGCCAGTGAATGTGCAGCTCAAGCACATAAAGCAGTGAGCAAAAATTTGGTGAGGTGTCCGAGTGGCTGAAGGAGCACGCCTGGAAAGTGTGTATACGGCAACGTATCGAGGGTTCGAATCCCTCCCTCACCGCCAAATTGCAAAGCCCTGATGGAAACATCAGGGCTTTTGTTTTATGGCGCAATCGCGAGCGGTTGTCAGCATAGGACTGCAAATCCTCATTGTTGATAGCCCAGCATCTGGTTGAGCCGATTGACTAATCGTAGTGAAAAGCCGCACTGATCTTGCTGCCGAACCCAAGCCTGATCCTGTCAAACTTGCTGTCGAATTCAGTTAAAGGGCCTCTCGCAAGAGAGGTCCTTTTCATTGCTCGCTGATTTGCCCTGCTCGGTACTTAAAAGGCATTCCGTGGTGATACGGGTTAATGCTCCACAGTCAGCGGATCCGGGGGCAGGTTCAGATGCTTGGTGATGGCCTGATAGAGCTGGGGGTAGTTATCGTCAAAATGGTGTCCTCCCGGCAGGGTGACGCTGGTGACGTTGGGTTGGTTGAGACGGGGGCAGAGGCGGTCGCCGTCATCGTCATCGGCTCCTTGCAAGCAGAGCATCGGCAGATCGCGGATGGTCTTCACCTGCGGTTCGGTCGGGTAGCTGCGGGCCTTGTGGGTCAACATGTCGCTGACGTGGATCTCGAAATCCGAGCTGGTGGAGGGGGAGAGCATCACTGCCCCGACCAGCCCCTGACGATAGTGCTCCGGCAACCGGTTGATGACGAAGGGGGCAATCTCTGCACCAAACGAGAAGCCTACCAGCAGCCAGTGGGGGCGCTGCCAGCGGGCCTGATAATCATCGAGGATCCGCTCCAGATCGGCGGTCACCTGCTCCGGGGTTTTCTTCTTCCAGTAGTAGGTGAGGGAGCTCCAGCCCACGACCGGCATGCCGTGCAGCTGAAACTGGGCGCTCAACCCCTTGTCAAGGGCCGCCCAGCCGCCATCGCCGCTGAGAAAGATCACCATGGGGGCGTCGGATGGCTGCTTGACCGGCAGCTCAATCAGACTCAGGTCATCCTTGACCGGGGCGGCGTGCGCCGCAAAAGACGAAACGGGCAGTACGAGACTGAGTAACAGCAATATCAAGGCTCTCATTGGCCATGCTCCTATTTCTTGATCAGCCCCAGCGGGCCGCGGCTAATCAGGGTGATCAGGTGAGTCAGGGTTCTGGGCAGTACCAGCTTGCTGCTGCAGAGCAGGTAGCGGGGTTCCCAGCGGGGCGAAAATTTCTCCTTGTAGCGTCTGAGCCCCTGAAAGTTGTAAAAACGGCTGCCGCGCACAAACAGGGTATTGCCAAGACGGGCCCAGTAGCTGTTGAGCGGGTGATCGTTGAAGCCGGACATGGGGGCCATCCCCAGATTGAAGCTGGCGAACCCTTGCGCCTTGCCCCACAGCAGCAGTTCGACAAAGAGAAAATCCATGATGGGGGCGGTGCCGGTATCCAGGCTGTAGCGCATCAGATCGATGGAGAGCATCTCCTTGTTGTCGCTCACCCAGAGGTTGGCAAAGCCGACGATCTGCCCCTCGTGCCACACCAGCGCAGCCGGGCTCAAGGTCAGGTAGTCTGGCTCGAAGCGGCCGACCGAGAAGCCCTTTTCCTTGCCCATCTTGCTCTGCAGCCAGGTATCTGAGACGGTCTGCAATCTGGGCAGCAGGGGTGCCACGGAGCTTGCCTCGACCACCTCGAAGGTCAAACCTTCCCGTTTGCCCTTGGCGTGGCTCTGACGCAGGTTGCGCAGGCGGCTGCCCGCCAGATCGAAGGTAGCCAGATCGACCATCGCCTCTTCACCAAGCTTGAAGGGGATCAGCCCCAGCTCCAGATAGAGCGGCAGATAGCGGGCCGAGACCTGATAAAAGACCGGGTTGGCGTCGTGCTCATCGCACCGCTCGCGAAATTGCCAGAGCAGCTCTTCGATCTGATCGGGGCGGCCGACCGGATCCCCCATCACAATCCAGCTGTTGCCCTCGATGCCATACATCAGGAAAGCGTCGCCGGCGGGATGGAACAGCAGGGACTTGTCCTGCAGCTGGGCCAGATAGCCGTGGATCCCCCCTTCGCGCCCTACCAGCTCGTGGGCGCGCGCCAGCGTCTCCTTGTCCGGCTTTTCACCGACCATGCGCAGCGGTGCAAGCAGCTGGGCAACCCCGGCCACGGCCAGCACGGCCACCACGCTCCCCATGGCGCGCAGGCCGCGGGCCGCCCCGCCGTGGGGCGAGAAGTGGAACCAGAGGGCGTGGTCATACTCCACCTGACGATAGGAGAAGAGCAGCAGCCACAGGGCTCCCAGCAGCACGGCGCCGACCGAAATGAGCCAGCCCGGGGTGTACTGGGGATAGAGCAGCGACCCCTTGCGATAGAAGAGGGCGCGGCAGGGAGTCATGATGAGCAGGAAGCTGCCGAGCAGCAGGGCTGACTCCCAGTCTCCGCCCTTGAGTAGGGAGAAGGCGATACCCAGAGCCAGCAGCAGCTGGGTGATGCGAAACGCGGCGTCGTGACGGCGATAGAGGCTGCGAGCCAGCAGGATCAGGAGGATACCGCTCACGCTGCCGAGCACGTGGGAGAGCTCCAGCAGATGGAGCGGCAGCACTTGCAGCCACACTTCGATGTGGCTGCGCATGGTCGGGATCATGCCCGAGCAGAGCAGCAGGCTGCCGGCGGCGAAGGTGCCCATGCTGATCAGGGCAGGCAGAAATTCGCGCACTGCGCTCATCAGCCCCTGTAGCCGCTGCCAGCGTGCTTTTTGTTGCAGCATCTCCTGACTCGCAAAGAGCAGCAGGGCACAGAGAAAGGGAAGCAGGTAATAGATGCAGCGGTAGAGCAGTAGCGAGGCGAGCAGCTTGTCCGTTGGCAGGTAGTTAGCTAACAACAGGCTCATGCTCGCTTCGAACACCCCGATCCCGCCCGGCACGTGGGCCAGCACCCCGAGGAAGCTTGCCAGCACGAAGGCACTGAGCAGCACAGGGTAGGGGACGCTATCTGCAGGCAACAGCACAAACAGCAAGGCGGCGGCTGCCATCCAGTCCGCCAGCGCGACCAACAGCTGCAACAGACGAACCTTGAAGCCGGGCAGGATCAGGCTGTGTTCGCGCCAGGAGAGACGGTGTGTAGGCCAGCAGAGGTAGCTGGCCACCAACAGCAGAGCCATGACGCCCGCCAGCCTGAGCAGGGTATCTGCCCATTGCGGCCAGTCAGGCAGCAGCTGTGATACATCGCAGGTCAGTAGGGCGCCACCTCCCCACGCCAGCAGGCCGAGGAAGAAGGTGATGGAGCAGAACAGCACCACGCGGGCCACTTCTCCGGTGGCGAGCCCCAGTGCAGAGTAAAGGCGATAGCGTACCGAGGTGCCGGTCAGCAGGGCAAATCCCAGGGTGTTGGAGAAGGTGTAGGCGATGAAGGAGGTGATGCTGACCTGTTGCCAGGGAAGGCGTTTGCCCAGCGCATGGAGCGCCAGCATGTCATAGCTGCAGAGGCAACCATAACTGAGTAGGGTCAGCAGCAGGGCGCCCGCCAGTCGCGGCAGGGGTTGGGACCAGATGGCCACACGAATATCGTGCCAGTGCCATGCCTGAGTCAGGTGATACAGCACGGTCAGAGCGGTGCCGAGCAGCAGCAAGCTGCACACGGGGCCGAGCCATTTAAGCAGATGACGCCACATGCCATGTTCCTGTGGTCATTGACCGTTTCCCGCAAAGGGGGAGCCGGGTCGTGGATCCGGTTTGGACGAGGGAGGCGCTCGTCAGGAAAATTTCGGGAAGAGATGGAAAGGGAGGCATCAGCCTCCCTTGGTGCTATCAAGTGACCGGTTGGATCACTTGGTTTTCGGCGCGACTTTGACGGCAGGGGTCTTGGCGTGGGTGGCTTTATGGTGTTTTTTCACCACCTTGGTCTGGGTCGCCTGAGGCGCGGCTGTCTTGGTCGGGGTGGCCGCCATGGTGAAACCGGAGGTGAGGGCGAAGACGGCAGCCAGGGTCAGGGGAATGATCTTTTTCATGTTCAATTTCCTTATTCGGGTTGATGTTATGGAGCGTTCTCCATGACAGTCATCCTATGACGGTTGCAGCGGCCCTTCAGTGAGCGGTTGGTGACGGTTTGTATCCAAATGTACAGGCAGGGTGAGGCAGAAGCGGGCGCCGTGGTCACTGGCCAGCAACGCCACATCGCCCCCGTGATGACGGGCAATGCTGCGCACGATGGCCAGTCCCAACCCGGTGCCGCCGGTGCGACGATCCCGGCTCTGATCAAGGCGCACGAACGGCTCGAAGATCTGGGGCGCCAGCGCCGGATCGATCCCCGGTCCATCGTCGCTCACCTCCAGCAGATAGTTCTCCTGAAGCCGCGAGATGGAGAGGGTAACCTCGCTCTCGGCGTAGCGCAGAGCATTGCCGATGAGGTTCTCCACCGCGCGCGTCAGCAGACGCTGATCGCCGCACCAGGGCATGTAGCGTTGCGGCAGATCGAGGGTGAGCCTCTTCTCGGGGGCCAGCGCTTGCCAGTCGCCAAGATGCGCTTGTGCCCAGTTGCTGAGCTCAAGCTCGTCCTGCTGCAACGGCAACTCGGGTCTATCCAGCTTGGCGTAGGTGAGCATCTCTTCGATCAGAGCGTCCAGCGCCCCCAGATCTCGCTCCAGCGCCTGCTGCTCCTGCTCGGCAGGGGCAGGATCGAGCATGGCAAGCCGATAGCGCAACCGGACCAGCGGGGTGCGCAACTCGTGGGCGATGGCATCGGTCAGTTGCTTGCGGCTGGCAATCATGGCCTGCAATTGGGTCGCCATTTGATCGAAGGTGCGTCCCACCCGGGCCAGGCTGCTGCCCGGTGGCAGATTGGTTCGGCAGGAGAGATCCCCATCGCCCACGCGACGTGCGGTTTGCTCCAACTGCTGCAAGCCGCGCCAGTGGGGACGCAACCACAGAAGGATGGGCAGGCCGAGAGAGAGGCCGATCCCCAGCAGCAGCCCCACATCGACCCAGTGCAGCTCGTGCAGGTAGGAGAGGTAGGGAACCGGGCCGACAATCAGCACCCGATCGGTATCGGGGATGCGCTGCAGGAAGGTGTCATCCTCCTCGACGATGACAATGTTGCCGGCGGCCAGAAAGGCCTGATCCTCGCTGGTCAGGGGCTGGCGTGTCAGCTCACCGATCTTGAGGGGGAGGGTAAACTGACTGCTCTGCTCGGCCAGTCGATCGGGCCAGCGCTCTGGCGGGGTTCTTGCCAACTCGCCGGTCAACAGGCCAAGGGATCCTTGCATCATGCGTTCGAGATAGCGATCACCCGCCCGTTCGGCGGTCACCTGATAGACCACGCCAACCAGCAGGATGGCCAGGGTGAAGCAGCCGATCAGCAACAGATAGAACTGGATAAAGAGACGGCGCATGGCGGTGCTCCCGAAAGAGGGTTATTCCCAGGCGTGGGGGACGAAGAGGTAGCCTTTCTGGCGCACTGTCTTGATCCGGGTCGGGTTGTCGGGGTTATCACCCAGTTTGCGGCGCAGGCGGGAGATGGCCACATCCATGCTGCGATCTTGACCGTCGTACTCCCGGCCGCGCAGGCTGCGAAAGAGGGCTTCCCGACTCAAGATTTGGCCCGCGTGGCAGGCGAGCTCCCACAGCAGATCAAAGTCGGCGGTCGAGAGAGCAATGCTCTCGCCATCGAGCCGCACATCTCGCCCCGGGCCATCCACCCGCAGCCGACCAAATTGCAGCTGCTGGGGAACGCAGCTGGTGGCGGCCGGTTGGGTTGATGCTTGCTGGTGCTGGCGAAACTGCACCCTCAGTCTGGCCAGTAGCACGGGGGGCGGGGTGGTTTTAAGGATGTAGTCGTTGGCGCCCAGCTCCAGACTCAGGATCTGGTTCATGTCGCTATCCAGCGAGGTGAGCATTACGATGGGGCCGTCGAAGCGCGGCCGCAGATCCCGACAGAGGGACATGCCATCCTGCCCCGGCAACATGATATCGAGCAGCACCAGATCGGGCTGTTCGGCCTCGATCCGGGCCAGCGCCATATCCCCTCTGGGCTCGAGGATCACGTCCATATCGTGGCGACCGAGCCAACTGCTGATGAGTTGACCAATCTCGGGATCATCTTCGACAAAAAGAATGCGTTGCATAGAAAAGCTCCAACGGAAACCAGGAGAGAAGAAGAGCGATCAGCATATCAATGGCGCTTGGGAAATACAGAAAAAGAACCGGGCAGGCTGATGTGTGGGGGGGGGCTGTGTGTATCGATGAGGAGGCGCGAATCGTGACAAATGAGCGGAGCCGCGTTTATCGATCTGGAGGATGATGGCCTTGCAGACAAGGCATGGCACAGTCGAGCGCAAAACAAAAAACCGGCCAAGGCCGGTTTTTCGCGGAGCAGACCAGAAGGTCACTGCACTAAGTCGATGGACATCACCTTACGGCGATTATCGACAGAATAATGGGGTGGCTGATGGGGCTCGAACCCACGACAACCGGAATCACAATCCGGGACTCTACCAACTGAGCTACAGCCACCACTGAAATTTTTCATCAACGCTCACCAATCCAGAAGGATTGGGGAACATCAATGGCGCGCCCTGCAGGATTCGAACCTGCGACCCACGGCTTAGAAGGCCGTTGCTCTATCCAACTGAGCTAAGGGCGCTTTGTATCAACACGTCTTAAGGACGAGTCGATGAACATGGTCGGTGATAAAGGATTCGAACCTTTGACCCTCTGGTCCCAAACCAGATGCGCTACCGGACTGCGCTAATCACCGAAAATCCCTGACCAGCATATCGACATGAGTCGTACTGGGCAACGGGCGGGCATCATAGCCAAGCGTAAGGGCCAGCGTCAACGACTTTTTCCCCCAGTAAATTCAAGTGCCTACTTATTGCCCGCTTCAGGTATGGCGTGCGTCTGCCGCTAACATCCCGGCTAAAAAAATGCGACAATGCGCGGCAGTTGAACACATGGTGAGTGGAGAACGATGTCTGCCAAAATCATAGATGGAAAACAGGTTGCGCAAACGATTCGCAGCCAGGTCGCGGCGCAAGTCCAACAGCGGTTGGCGGCAGGGAAACGGGCTCCAGGGCTGGCAGTCATTCTGGTGGGGGCGGATCCCGCCTCTCAGGTCTATGTCGGCAGCAAACGCCGGGCATGTGAGGAGGTGGGGTTTCTCTCCCGCTCCTATGATCTGAGTGCCACTGCCAGTCAGGAAGAGCTGCTGGCGCTGATTGACCAGTTGAATGCGGATAGCCACGTAGATGGCATTCTGGTTCAGTTGCCGTTGCCGGATCACTTTGATACCACTCAGGTATTGGAGCGGATCCAGCCTGACAAGGATGTAGATGGATTCCACCCGTATAACGTCGGCCGTCTGGCACAACGTATTCCGGCGCTGCGCCCCTGCACTCCGAAAGGGATCATGACGCTGATCGAGACCACCGGCGTGAAGACGCACGGTCTGCATGCGGTCGTGGTGGGAGCGTCCAACATAGTGGGGCGTCCCATGACCCTCGAATTGTTGCTGGCGGGCTGCACAACCACAACCTGCCATCGTTTTACGCGGGATCTGGAAGAGCAGGTACGCCGTGCCGATCTGCTGGTTGTCGCAGTTGGCAAGCCCAACTTCATCCCTGGGGAGTGGATCAAACCGGGGGCACTGGTGATCGATGTGGGCATCAACCGTCTGGCTGATGGCTCGCTGGTCGGGGATGTAGAGTTTGAGACGGCGCGCAGCCATGCCTCCTTCATTACCCCGGTACCCGGTGGCGTGGGCCCGATGACGGTCGCCAGCCTGATGGAAAATACCCTGATCGCCTGCAGTGAATATCACGACTGATCATGGCTGGCGATAACCTGTGATCCCATGAGGAGGCAGGATTCGCCAGAAATCTGACAATAAAAAACCGGTTGCTCAGAGAGGAACCGGTTTTTTATTTATCCAACGGGCGTTATTTACATATTTTGTGCTTCGTTTGGCACAATCACAGAGGCGTGATTTCCTTTCGGCCCCTGTTGCAGTTCAAAATTGACAGCCTGACCCGCTTTCAGGGTCTTGTAGCCCTCCATTTGAATCGTGGAGTAGTGAGCGAAGATATCCTCACCGCCCCCTTCCGGACAGATAAACCCAAATCCTTTTGCGTTGTTAAACCACTTAACTGTGCCGGTTGCCATACTTCTACATCCTTTTATTGATTACCCAGAAGTCGTTGAGTAACCTGCGCCAGCCCTTTATAACTAGGGACATGGGCCCATAGCAGACGGGCGCAGATTAGCAAGTAACCAATCTAGTCTAACTTTTGAGCGAGTCAAGAAGTTGTTAACAGCTGATGTGATCTGGTTAACAAGTCTATTGACAAGCTTGTGTGAGACGGTAGTAATCTAGAGGTACCAAAGCGCGATTATGAGCAAGCAGAAAGAACTCTTTGCTAATGAAGAGATTGCAGAAGCAGAGAAAACAAAGCTGCAGCCGCCACCCATGTATAAGGTTGTGTTGAACAACGATGACTACACGCCCATGGAGTTTGTGGTGGAGGTGCTGCAAAAGTTCTTTGGTATGGATTTGGACAAGGCGACTCAGGTCATGCTGAGTGTGCATTATAGTGGTAAGGGTGTCTGCGGCATGTTTACCGCAGAGATCGCCGAAACCAAGGTTGTCCAAGTCAACACCTATGCACGTAACAACGAACATCCACTGCTCTGTACTATGGAAAAGGCTTGAATCTGATGACTTGATGGCGAGTGTGACACCACATTGTAGCTGTACTAGGGGAGGTGCCTATGTTGAATAAAGATCTAGAAAAGACGCTGAACGAGGCTTTCAAACTGGCCCGTGACGAGCGCCACGAATTCATGACCGTCGAGCACCTGTTGTTAGCCCTTCTGGATAACAGTTCAGCCCATGAGGCGCTGAGCTCCTGTGGTGCCGATGTCGAGCAGATGCGCAAGGAGATCCGCGCATTCATCACCCAAACTACTCCGCTCATACCGCGCGACGATGAAGATCGTGAAACCCAGCCGACACTGGGCTTCCAGCGCGTGTTGCAGCGTGCCGTCTTCCATGTGCAATCCTCCGGAAATACCGAAGTCAGCGGCGCCAACGTGCTGGTCGCTATCTTCAGTGAGCAGGAGTCACAAGCTGCCTATTTCCTGAAAAAAGCCGAGATCAGCCGTCTCGACGTCGTCAATTTCCTCTCCCACGGGGTGCGCAAGGACAGCAAGCCGGATCTCGGCAGCAATAACAATCCCGAGTCTGATGATGATGTCTCGGCCGCCCAGATCGAGAGCTTTGCCACCAACCTGAACCAGCTGGTGCTGGAAGGGCGCATCGATCCGCTGATTGGCCGTGATCAGGAGCTCAATCGTACCATTCAGGTGCTCTGCCGTCGTCGCAAGAACAACCCGCTGCTGGTGGGTGAAGCGGGTGTGGGCAAAACTGCTATTGCCGAAGGCTTGGCTTATCGCATCGTCAAGGGGGATGTCCCCGAGGTGATTGCGGGCAGTACCATCTATTCGCTGGATATGGGTTCTCTGCTGGCGGGCACCAAATACCGTGGTGATTTCGAGAAGCGCCTCAAGGTACTGCTCAAGCAGATTGAGCGTCAGGAAGGGGCCATCCTCTTTATCGACGAGATCCATACCATCATTGGTGCCGGTGCTGCTTCCGGTGGTCAGCTGGATGCCGCCAACCTGATCAAGCCGCTGCTCTCCAATGGTTTGCTCCGCTGTGTGGGATCCACCACTTATCAGGAGTACGCCCAGATCTTCGAGAAAGACCGTGCGTTGGCCCGCCGCTTCCAGAAGATCGATATTGTCGAGCCGACTATCGATGACACCACGCGCATACTGATGGGGCTCAAGAGTCGCTACGAAGCTCACCACGGTGTGCGCTATACCGCCAAGGCGATCCGTGCAGCTGCCGAACTCTCTGCCAAGTACATCAATGACCGTCATTTGCCCGACAAGGCGATCGACGTGATCGACGAAGCGGGTGCCGGTCAACGGTTGTTGCCGGCGAGCAAGCGCAAGAAAGTGATCAATGTGCAGGAAATTGAGTCCATTGTAGCCAAGATAGCCCGCATTCCGGAGAAATCAGTTTCTTCCTCGGATAAAGAGGTGCTGAAGAACCTGGAGCGCAATCTGAAGATGGTGGTCTTTGGTCAGGATAAAGCCATCGAGGTGCTGACCGATGCGATTCGCCTCTCTCGTTCAGGTTTGGGTAACGAGCGTCGCCCGGTTGGTTGCTTCCTGTTTGCCGGTCCTACCGGTGTTGGTAAAACAGAGGTGACCCAGCAGTTGGGCAAGGCATTGGGTGTCGAGATGCTGCGCTTTGATATGTCCGAGTACATGGAACGCCACACCGTCTCACGCCTGATTGGTGCGCCTCCCGGCTATGTTGGTTTTGAGCAGGGTGGTCTGCTGACCGATGCGGTGATCAAACACCCTCATTCCGTCGTGTTGCTTGACGAAATAGAGAAGGCTCACCCGGACGTATTCAATCTGCTGTTGCAGGTGATGGACAACGGTACCCTGACCGATAACAACGGGCGCAAGGCGGATTTCCGTAACGTCATTTTGGTGATGACGACCAACGCCGGTGTGCAGGAGACCCAACGCAAATCGATAGGCTTCCAGCAACAGGATTTGAGCCACGATGCCATGGCGGTGATCAACAAGACCTTCAGTCCGGAGTTCCGTAACCGGCTTGATCACACCATCTGGTTCAACCATCTGGATATGACGGTGATCCATCAGGTGGTCGACAAGTTCATTGTCGAATTGCAGGTTCAACTGGATGCGAAGGGAGTTTCTCTCGAGGTGTCCGAGCGTGCCCGCCACTGGTTGGCGGAGAAGGGGTATGACAGAGCCATGGGCGCCAGACCGATGGGTCGGGTAATCCAGGAGCACCTCAAGAAACCCCTGGCCAACGAGATCCTGTTCGGTTCACTGGTTGACGGGGGAATTGTGAAGGTTGAGTTGGTAAATGACAGCCTCAGCTTTGATTTTCAGGTCAATGTTGAAGCTGTTTCCCACTAAGCGTCAGTGATCAGAAAACGACAAAAAACCCCAACCGAAAGGTTGGGGTTTTTTGCTGAATTCCTGGCTTAGCGAGAGCGGAAAACAATACGTCCCTTGGAGAGATCGTAGGGAGTCAGTGCTACCGTTACTTTGTCTCCAGTCAGGATACGAATGTAGTTTTTGCGCATCTTGCCTGAAATATGAGCGATAACCACGTGACCATTCTCCAGTTCCACACGGAACATGGTATTGGGCAGGGTTTCGAGAATAGTGCCCTGCATCTCAATACTGTCTTCTTTAGCCATTGAATCCTCTTGATAAGCCACAACAAAAAACCGCTGGATCATGCCGGATTTAAGGCTATGTGTAAAGTTTACTCGGGCTTGGTGTCGATATTTTTCCATTCCCCCTGAATTAACAGCTCATGAGGGAGGTAATTGCGTTTGTAATTCATCTTGCGACACGCCTCTACCAGATAGCCAAGATAGAGCCAGCTTCGCCCGGTTCGCTTGGCCAGATCGAGCTGGCAAAGGATGGCAAAGGTGCCCAGGGAGCGATCGGCATAATCCGGATCGAAGAAGGTGTACATGGCGCTCAAGGAGTGGGGCAGCAGGTCTGTGGTAGCGACACCGATCAGGCGGCCATCTTTGCGCATCTCCAGGTAGAGCGGCGGCATCCAGTCACAATGGAGAAACCCGCGATACTGGCTGCGGTTGGGGGGATACATGCTGCCATCGTGATGGCGTTCGCGGATATAGCGTTCGTAGAGCAGGTAATACTCGGGTTTGTCATCATAGCTCAGGACGATTTCGATATCCCTGTTGAGCTGGCGGATGCGCTTCTGGCCACGGCTGTGACGAAAGCGTTCGCTGTGAATACGAAGGGACTGGCAGGCATGGCACGCCGGGCAGTGGGGGCGATAGATGTCGTTGCCACTGCGGCGAAAACCGGCAGTCAACAATCGCTCGTAACCGTTGGCGTTGAGCAGATTGTGATCCATCAGCACCAGCAATTGCTCCTGTTCATGGTCCAGATAACTGCAGGGATGCTTGGGAGTCAGCCCTACTTTAAGGATCACTTCTTCAGTCATAGGCTGATCTCCCCCTCTTGCCAGCAGGAAGCCAATAGTGGTTGATGGCCAAGGCGCGCCAGCTCAGCCAGAAAACGGGCCCGTGGCCACTCCTCGATACCCAGGGTCGCCAGAAACGGGTTTTGCATCTGGCAATCGATGAGGGCGCCGCGATGGCGGGCGAAGTGGCGACAGAGTGCCACCATGGCAAGTTTGGCGCCGTTATCAATCCGGCTGAACATGGATTCACCGCAAAACAGTCGGCCGATAGAGAGACCATACAGTCCCGCTTGCAGCTCTCCCTCCTGCCAGATCTCGATAGAGTGGGCATGACCCAGCCGATGTAACTGCTGGTAGGCCTCGATCATGGGTTGGCTGATCCAGGTGCCATCGGCAGTGCGACGAGGGGCGGCGCAGGCGGTGATGACTTCATTAAAGGCGCGGTTGACGGAAATATCGAATGGGGTACGGCGGATAATCTTCTGCAGTGTCCGCCCCACATGGAGTTGGTCGGGACGGATCACCCCACGGGGATCCGGTGACCACCACAGGGTCGGTTGGTGGGGTTCATTCCACGGGAAGATCCCCTTGTGGTAAGCTGCCAGCAATCTGGCAGGGGAGAGATCCCCGCCGATCGCCAGCAAGCCGTTGGGTTCTTCCAGCGCATGGCTGGGGTCGGGAAACCAGCAAAGCTCATCATCCAGTTGGGTAAGATAGCGGGACATAAGGCAACGAGGTTCATAGATGAAGGCCATTATCCTGATAGTATCCAGCTTGTTCTGCTTTGTCACGGCGCCCGCCGGGGCGGAGGTCTACCAGCGCAATACCGCGCGGCCGGTCAATCAGGTGGTGTTTGGTCAGGTCGAAACGGTGCGCAATATTACCCAGCGCCAGATCCTGGAGTCCGAGCACTCTGGCTGGAAGACGCTGGGAGGGGCTGTGTTGGGCGGCCTGCTGGGGAACCAGTTTGGTGGCGGTCATGGCCGTGAAATAGCCACCGCCGTCGGCGCGCTCGCAGGTGCTGCGGCTGCGCAGCAATACCAGTCCGGGGGAACCGTGGTGGAAAACAAGCTGGTGGAGCTGCTGATCCGCAACGAGCAAAATGCCCTTATCAACGTGATCCAGGATTATGATCCCGCCATGGTCTTTGCCAATGGAGACAAGGTGCGCATTCTCTACTTCGATGATGGGGTGCGGGTCGACAAGACTTACTGACTTTCGATAGTCTCGGTGATGGGGAGACTGTGGCAGGAAAGGAACCCGCAGACTCTCCTGTTGGAAAGTCTGTCGGGCGGTAATACACGGGACTGATGCCCTGAGGATTCAGATAGCTGTCTCTTGAGAGACTATCTTGTCGCGACCGGTGTTCTTTGCCTGATAGAGCAGCCGATCCGCTACGCTCAGCGCCTCGTCCATGGATATCCGCCCGACGCTGATCACGCCGTAACTGGCGCGAACAAAGAGCGGGGTTTCCGGTGACAAAGGTTGCTGGCGCAGCTGCTGACGCAGCCCTTCAAGACGCTTGATCAACACGGGGACGGTACAGTGAGGCACCATCATGGCAAACTCCTCTCCGCCAAAGCGGGCGATCATGGCATCGGGGAAGAACTGGGTCAGTAGCCGGGTCAGATGGCAGAGCAGTTGATCGCCGATGGCATGGCCCCAGTGATCGTTGACCTGCTTGAAGTGATCCACATCGAGCACACAGAGTGCAAGAGGCGTCTGCTGGCGCTGATGCTCTTCAAACCATTTTTGCCCTTCGTTGAACCAGTAGCGCCGGTTGTAGAGACCGGTCAGGTAGTCACGATTGGCTGACTCCTGAATGCTGTTGAACTGCTCGAGCGCTTCCAGATTGTGGCTGACCCGACACTGCAGCTCTTCCGGCTCGAACGGCTGGTTGAGAAAGTCGTTGGCGCCCTGCTTGAGGTAGCGAGCAGAGAGACCGCGCTTGTCCGAGACCGAGATCCCGATAATCGCGAGCTGCTGCTTGCTGTATCGCTCTCTCAGCATCCGCACCAGACTGATGCCATCGATATCCGGCATATAGTAGTCGACCAGTGCCAGCCGGATGTCCGGGTATTGCTCCAGCATCGCCATCGCTTCACGGGCATGACTGGCCTCATGCACCTGCAACAACTGCTTGCGCAACTGGGCCATGGTGCGGTGACGGGAGGTGCGTGAGTCGTCGACCACCAGCACTTCGATCGACTGGTTGAGATAGAGGCGGTGCACCAGACTAACGGCATATTGCAGCGAGTGGCGCGAATCCTTCATCACATAGTCCAGCACGCCGGTTTCCAGCCAGGCGGCACGTTTATCCTCGCTGATGTCGGCAGTGAGGATCACCACCGGCAAACCTCGAGCCAGCAGCTCGTTGACAGCTTCGCCACGGGGCGCATCCGGCAAGGTCAGGTCCACCAGCGCGACCACATACTCCTCGCCCCGGCAGTGACGGGCACCTTCGAGGGTATCGAAGGCGTCAATCTCGAGGCCTGTCTGCTGGGCAATGGCCTGAGTCAGCATACGGCGGATGGTCAGGCTATCTTCGACAATCAATATCTTCTGTTTCATTAGACTCCTTTAAATAAAAAAGGCATACCGACTGGTATGCCTTATATCACAACTACGCTTGTTTATTGCGCGTCGAGGTAGCGTTCGGCATCGAGGGCTGCCATGCAGCCGGTACCGGCAGAGGTGATCGCCTGACGGTAGTTGTGGTCGGCCACATCGCCGGCAGCGAAGACTCCTTCAATGCTGGTCTGGGTGGCAAAACCGTCGAGGCCGCCACGTACCTTCAGATAGCCGTTTTGCATCTCCAGCTGGCCATCAAAGATCTGGGTATTGGGCTGGTGGCCGATGGCGATGAAGACGCCCATCAGCGGCAGCTCGCTGGTGCTGTTGTCCTGAGTGTTGCGCAGGCGCACACCGGTGACTCCCATCTGGTCACCCAGCACTTCGTCCAGGGTCTGGTGGGTGTGCAGCACGATGTTACCGCTCGCGACCTTGTCGTGCAGACGCTTGATCAGGATCTTCTCGGCACGGAACTCGTCGCGGCGGTGGATCAGGTGCACCTTCTTGGCGATGTTGGCCAGATACAAGGCTTCTTCAACTGCGGTGTTGCCGCCGCCGATCACCGCCACTTCCTGATTGCGGTAGAAGAAACCGTCACAGGTGGCACAGGCGGAGACGCCGCGACCCTTGAAGGCCTCTTCGGAGGGCAGACCCAGATACTTGGCGGAAGCGCCGGTCGCGATGATCAGGGCATCGCAGGTGTATTCGCCGTTGTCCCCTTTGAGGCGGAACGGGCGTTGAGTCAGTTCGACACTGTTGATGTGATCAAACAGGATGCGGGTATCGAACTTCTCTGCATGCTCTTTCATGCGCTCCATCAGGGCCGGGCCGGTCAGCCCTTCCGGATCACCTGGCCAGTTCTCCACTTCGGTGGTGGTGGTCAGCTGACCCCCTTGCTGCATGCCGGTGATGAGCAGGGGATTGAGGTTGGCGCGGGCGGCGTAGACGGCCGCGGTGTAACCGGCCGGGCCTGACCCTAAGATCAGCAATTTGCTGTGAGTGACTTGGCTCATGATGTCATTTCCGGGATGTGATGAGTTTGCGCGATTGTAGGTAATTCGTGATCCGGGGTCAAAGGCTGGTGAGTCGATTGCACTAATCGTGTTCACAAGGGGTGACATGCAAAATAAAGGAATAAAAAAACCGCCCATCGCGGGCGGATTTTCACTCATCTCCAACTGGCGCTGGCCAGCGCAGATCAGTTCAGCAGGGTCAGGGGATCCGTGTAGGCAAGGCCATGTGCCACGGCCACTTCCTTGCAGGTGAGTTTGCCCTCCATCACGTTGAGCCCGTGCAGCAGGTTGGGATCGCTCAGCAGTGCCTGACGATACCCTTGCTGGGCCAGCTTGATAATAAAGGGGAGGGTGGCATTGTTGAGCGCCACGGTCGAGGTGCGGGCCACCGCCCCCGGCATGTTGGCGACACAGTAGTGCACCACCTCATCGACAATATAGGTCGGATCCTGGTGGGTGGTGGCGTGGGAGGTTTCCACACAGCCGCCCTGATCGATGGCCACATCGACGATGGCAGAACCCGGCTTCATGCGCGCAATGTGGTCACGGCGGACAAGTTTTGGCGCAGTGGCACCCGGCACCAGCACGCCGCCGATGACCAGATCGGCCGCCAGCAGATGGCGTTCTAGCGTCTCGCTGTTGGAGTAGACCACTTTGGCCGCTCCCTGGAACTCGTTATCGAGACGGCGCAGGGTATCGACGTTGTTATCGAGGATGGTGACATCCGCGCGCAGGCCAATGGCCATGCGGGCTGCATTGGAGCCGACCACGCCGCCACCGATGATCACCACCTTGGCCGGTTCGACACCGGGTACGCCGCCGAGCAGCACACCGCTCCCACCGCGCGATTTTTCCAGCGCCTGGGCACCCGCCTGAATAGACATGCGTCCGGCCACTTCCGACATGGGGGCCAGCAGGGGCAGGCCGCCACGGCCGTCGGTGACGGTTTCATAGGCGATACAGATGGCGCCGCTTTTCAGCAAGGCTTCGGTCTGGGGCAAGTCTGGCGCCAGATGCAGATAGGTGAACAGGGTTTGACCCGGACGCAGCATGGCACATTCGACAGGCTGAGGTTCCTTGACCTTGACGATCATCTCGGCTTTGGCGAAAACCTCTGCTGCAGAGGCCAAAATTTCGGCTCCAACAGCGATATAATCTGCATCGCTGAAGCCAATGCCGTTTCCGGCACCGCTTTGGACGAAAACAGTATGGTTTCGTGCTGTCAGTTCACGTACACTGGCCGGAACCATGCCTACGCGGTATTCATGGTTTTTTATCTCTTTAGGTACACCGATAATCATGCTATCCCTCGTCTATAGATTGGTGTTTCATGTTGCCAAAATGTTAATCAACATTTGCGCCTAGTATATTCAGGTATTGACAGGATTTGTGACCATAATTATAAAATGACTGGTGATTCTTACCAAAAAATAGCCAAAGGATGGAATAAAATGATGGAAGCTAAGAGTCGGCTAAAGGATTTGGACAGGATTGACCGCAACATTCTTAATGAACTGCAAAAGGATGGCAGGATTTCGAATGTTGAGTTGTCCAAGCGAGTTGGCCTGAGTCCTACACCGTGTCTGGAACGGGTTCGTCGCCTCGAGCGACAAGGTTATATCGAAGGATATGCCGCTATTCTGAACCCTCATTATCTGGACGCATCTCTGCTGGTGTTTGTAGAGATAACCCTCAATCGCGGGGCGCCTGATGTGTTTGAACAGTTCAACAAGGCTGTTCAGGTGCTCGAAGAGATCCAGGAGTGTCATCTGGTTTCCGGTGACTTCGACTATCTGCTCAAGACCCGAGTCAGCGACATGTCGGCTTACCGCCGTCTGTTGGGGGAAACCCTGCTGCGTCTGCCCGGTGTCAATGACACCCGCACCTACGTGGTGATGGAAGAGGTCAAGCAGAGCAGTCGTCTGGTGATCAGCACCCGATAAAGCAGGTTATGCCGTGGTATCTTTCCCATATGAGACACCATGACAGTCAGAAACGAGCGGCCGGTCCGCTCGTTTCTTCTTGTAAAGATAATTGCAAATATGGCCCCGTCTCATCAGGCTCTGGCTGACAATCGATGGGCTTTTCGGGGATACTAGGCCCCCTTATTTCCTGCATTACATGTTTTCAGAAAGGAGCCGGAGTTTGGCCGATAAAAAGCTGTTTACTCCTTTATCAGGTACACAACGGATCTTCGAAGCCGTCTTGATCGCCATCACCCTGATGGCTGCTTATCTTCTGCTTGCCCTGTTGTCCTATCATCCCGCTGATCCCGGCTGGTCCCAGACCTCCTGGCAAGGGGAGGTGAAGAACCTCGCCGGTAGTGCCGGTGCCTGGCTCGCCGACATCACCATGTTTACCTTTGGTGCTTTCTCCTATCTGGTGCCGCCGCTGGTGGTACTGCTGGGCTGGAGTCTGTTCTGGCGCCCGAGCCGTCTGCTCGATGTGGATTACCTCACCCTGGGGGTGCGGATCATCGGCTTTATCCTGACTGTGCTCGGCATGTCGGCCATTGCCAGCATGAACTTCAACGATATGCAAAACTTCTCCGCCGGTGGTCTGGTGGGGGATGTGATCGCTTCTGCAGTGGTACCGCTGTTTGGCGGCGTCGGGGCCAACCTGATGCTGCTCTGCTTCGTGGCAACCGGCATCACCCTGTTTACCGGCTGGTCCTGGCTCACCATCGTCGAGCAGATCGGCGCGGCCTGTACCGGCTCGGTCAGCGCTGTTTACCACTTCCCGACCACCCTCGGCCGCTGGCTGACCGGTGGCTGGCGTCAACCCCGCAACGAGGGGCCGGATCCCTTGCTGGAAGGGGGGGTAGGGGCCATCGCGTTTGATGACGAGGAAGATGAGCCGCACACCAGCTGGACGCGCAAGCCCAAGGCCAAGAACCAGAAGGCTGCTGCCGAAGAGTGGCTGCCGGAACTCGACGACGATACCTTCGAGTTCGATCCCCAGTTTGATGATGAAGAGGACGAGCCGACTCCGGCTGCCAAACCGAAACGTGCGGTGGCGGCTGCCAATGGGCGCCGTCAGCCGGTACTGGCTGTGGCCGATGACGATGATGAGGACGATCTGGATCTGCCGTGGGCCGAAGGGGACGACGAGGTCGCCGCGCCCGTAGCCGTCGCACCAACCAAGCCCAAGCGTCGTCCGCAGTCAACAATGCCACCGTTGCCGAGTATCGAGCTGCTCGACCGTCCACCTGCCAAGACCCAGATGATGAGCAAGGATGAGCTGGATCGCATGGGCCGTCTGGTGGAGGCCAAGCTTGCCGACTACAACGTGCAGGCCAAGGTGGTGGGTGTCTATCCGGGTCCGGTTATTACCCGTTTCGAGCTGGATCTGGCGCCGGGCATGAAGGCGAGCAAGATCACCAACCTCTCGCGCGATCTGGCCCGCTCCTTGTCTGCCAGCAGCGTGAGGGTGGTGGAAGTGATTCCGGGTAAAACCTATGTGGGGATCGAGCTGCCCAACCGGGTGCGTCAGACCGTTTACCTGCGCGAAACACTCGACTGCGATGCCTTCCGCGATAGCCGCAACCCGCTCACCATGGGCCTGGGTCAGGACATCGCAGGGGAGCCGGTGGTGGTGAACCTGGCCAAGATGCCGCACCTGCTGGTGGCCGGTACCACAGGTTCCGGTAAGTCGGTGGGGGTCAACACCATGATCATCTCGATGCTCTACAAGTCATCCCCCGATGATCTGCGCTTCATCATGATCGATCCCAAGATGCTGGAACTCTCGGTCTACGAAGGGATCCCGCATCTGCTGACCGAGGTGGTGACCGACATGAAGGATGCCGCCAACGCTCTGCGCTGGTGTGTGGGGGAGATGGAGCGCCGTTACAAGCTGATGTCGGCAGTCGGGGTGCGCAACCTCAAGGGCTACAACGACAAGGTACTGGCCGCCATCGAGGAGGGGGAACCCCTGCTGGATCCGTTGTGGCGTCCGGGTGACTCCATGGATCAGATGCCGCCAGAGCTGGAGAAACTGCCCCACATCGTGGTGGTGGTGGACGAATTTGCCGACATGATGATGATAGTCGGCAAGAAGGTGGAAGAGCTGATCGCCCGTATCGCCCAGAAGGCGCGGGCCGCCGGTATTCACCTTATTCTGGCGACCCAGCGTCCGTCGGTGGATGTCATTACCGGTCTTATCAAGGCCAACATCCCGACCCGTATTTCGTTCCAGGTATCGAGCAAGATCGACTCCCGTACCATCATCGATCAGGGCGGCGCCGAATCTTTGCTCGGTATGGGCGACATGCTCTATATGCCGGCCGGTACCTCCAACCCGACCCGGGTGCACGGTGCCTTTGTCGATGACCATGAAGTGCACAAGGTAGTGGCAGACTGGAAACTGCGCGGCGAGCCGAACTACATCGAGGAGATCCTCTCCGGTGAGTCGGGTGGCGAAGGTGGCAGCGGCGAATATGGCGGTGGTGGCGATGAAGAGCTCGATCCCCTGTTCGACGAGGCGGTCGCTTTTGTGGTGGAGTCCCGCCGTGGCTCGACCTCCAGCGTCCAGCGCAAGTTCAAGATTGGTTACAACCGGGCAGCCCGTCTCATCGAGCAGATGGAGAATCAGGGCATCGTCAGCTCACCGGGTGGCAATGGTCAGCGCGACGTGCTGGCACCGCCTCCGGTGCGGGACTAAGCCTCACCGTTTCATACTATCCCTGGCCATGCCCTCCGCGGGCGTGGCCTTTTATCGAGAGCGTCTTTATGAAGAGCGTGATGAAAAAACAACTGTTGATGGGTACCGTGCTGCTGATGGCCAGTAGCCAGGTGTGGGCCGATGCGGCCAGCGATCTCAAACAGAAGCTGGCGGGGGTGAGCCTCTTCTCCGCCAAATTTGCCCAGACCGTCTATGACAGCAAGGGCAAGGAGCTGCAAAAGGCCAGCGGCGACCTGCTGGTGCAGCGGCCAAACCGTTTCAACTGGCACACTACCTCGCCGGACGAGAGCCTGATCGTGGCAGATGGTCAGGATGTCTGGGTCTATGATCCCTTCGTCGAGCAGGTCACTGCCCTCAAGCTGAAAGATGCGGTGCTCAACACCCCCTTTATTCTGATCGCTGGCAATGACGACAAGTTCTGGAAGAACTATGACGTGACTCAGGAGGGGGATGTCTACACCGTCACCAGCCGTAACAAGGATGAGCTGATCGCCTCCTTCCGTGTCACCTTCGACAGACAAGACAACATCAGTCGTTTCGATGTGAAAGAGGCGCAAGGGCAGTGGAGTGAATTCACCTTGAGCAGCTTCAACCGCAAGCCGGTGCTCAAGGGCAACGAATTTGTTTTCAAGATCCCGAAGGGGGTCGAGCTGGACGACCAGCGCTAATGAGCAAGCGGTCGTTGGATTGCTCGCCACTGCGCCAGTCAAAGGTGTGTGGCGTGACGCTGGGTGGTCAATACAGATGAGTAACTTGTCGCTGGATTTCTCGTCGGACTTTCGTCCGCTGGCGGCCCGGATGCGGCCGCAAAACCTCGACCAGTATATCGGTCAGCAACATATCCTGGGGTCTGACAAGCCCCTGCGCAAAGCCATTCTGGCGGGTCACTGCCACTCGATGATCCTGTGGGGGCCGCCCGGTACCGGCAAGACTACGCTGGCGGAGCTGATGGCTCACTACTGTCAGGCGGAAGTGGAGCGGCTCTCTGCGGTCACCTCCGGTATCAAGGAGATCCGCGCCGCTATCGACAAGGCGAAGGAGAACAGCTGGCGCGGGGTGCGTACCATCCTGTTTGTGGATGAGGTGCACCGCTTCAACAAGAGCCAGCAGGATGTGTTCCTGCCTCACATCGAAGATGGCACCATCACCTTTATCGGTGCCACCACCGAAAATCCCTCGTTCGAACTCAACAACGCACTGCTCTCACGAGCCCGGGTCTATCTGCTCAAGCGACTGGAGGAGAGCGATATTCTCGCCATGCTCGATCAGGCGATGACTGATCCCCGTGGTCTCAATGATCCGGCACTCACCTTCGCCCCCGGCGTCAAAGAGGCGTTGGCCAAGGCGGTGGATGGGGACGGGCGAAAATCCCTCAACTATCTGGAGCTGTTGGCCGACATGGCCGAAACCGACAGCACAGGGGGGCGGGTGATCGACAGTGCCCTGCTCGCTGCCGTGGTGGGGGAGCACGTGGCCCGCTTCGACAAGGGGGGCGATCACTTCTACGACCTCATCTCGGCGGTGCACAAATCCATTCGCGGCTCGGCGCCGGATGCGGCGCTCTACTGGTATGCCCGCATGGTGAGTGCCGGTTGCGATCCTCTCTATATTGCCCGCCGCTTGCTGGCGATTGCCTCGGAAGATGTGGGCAATGCCGATCCCCGTGCCATGCAGGTCGCCCTGTCAGCCTGGGATTGCTTCCATCGGATCGGGCCGGCGGAAGGGGAGCGGGCCATCGCCCAGGCGATCGTCTATCTCGCCTGTGCCCCGAAAAGCAATGCGGTCTACACCGCCTGGAAGGCGGCGCTTAATGATGCCAAAAACCTCCCTGACTTCGAGGTGCCGGTGCACCTGCGCAATGCGCCGACCAAGCTGATGAGCGATCTGGGCTATGGCGCCGAGTATCGCTATGCCCATGACGAGCCGGGCGCCTATGCTGCGGGCGAGCAGTATTTCCCGCCCGAGCTTGCCGGCAAGCAGTACTACCAGCCCACCGATCGCGGCCTTGAAAAGCAGATTGGCCAGAAGCTCGATTACCTCCGTGAACTGGACAGGCAAAGTCCGCAGCAACGGGGCAAATAGCCCCTTTGTTACCTCGCATGGCTGAAAATTGGTCAGACGTTTGAATATGCAGGACGGTTTGCGTGCCAAAGTCGGTAAAAACGACACAAATAGTCCCTGTTCGGGCGGGGGGGCGGTCTGCTACACTGCCCGTCTGACCCCGCTTGTCTTGGCCTTGCGCCATCTTCTTGATCTCGAAGGCCTGATTGTTGAGGCCCGATTCTGAAGACGATTGGGGTGCGCCAACCGATGTTAACTTCCGGATCTGTTTCCCAGCCCGTCATGACGACTCAGGCCCAGATCCCATTTTAAAAAAGTAGGTAAACCATGCTGGATCCCAAATATCTGCGCAGCGATATCGAAGAGGCTGCCGCTCGTCTGGCGACACGTGGCTACGTTCTGGACGTAGCGGCTGTCAACGCTCTGGAAGAGAAACGCAAGGATCTGCAGTCCCGTACCCAGGAGCTGCAGGCCGAGCGCAACGCCCGCTCCAAATCCATCGGTGAAGCTGCCCGTCGTGGTGAAGATGTTGCCCCGCTCAAGGCCGAAGTGACCAAGATCAACGACGAGCTGGAAACCAGCAAGGTCGAGCTGGATGCCCTGCTGGCCCAGCTGAAAGCCATTGCCGACGCCATCCCCAACCTGCCGAGCGAGACCACTCCGGTGGGCCGTGACGAGAACGACAACGTGGAAGTGCGTCGCTGGGGTACCCCGCGCGAGTTCAGCTTCCCGGTACGCGATCACATCGATCTGGGCGAAGCGGCCAAGGGCGTTGACTTCAAGAACGGCGTCAAACTATCCGGTACCCGTTTCGTAGTGATGAAGGGTCAGATTGCCCGTCTGCACCGTGCCCTGGCTCAGTTCATGCTGGATCTGCACACCCAGCAACACGGTTACACCGAGTGCTATGTCCCCTATCTGGTGAACCCGGACAGCCTCTATGGCACCGGTCAGTTGCCGAAATTTGCCCAGGACCTGTTCAATACCGGTATCGAAGGTGAAGGGGAAGAAGAGGGCAAGGTTCGCAAGTTCTCCCTGATCCCGACCTCCGAAGTGCCGCTCACCAATATGGCCCGTGACGAGATCTTTGACGCGCAAGAACTGCCGATCAAGATGACCGCCCACAGCCCCTGCTTCCGCTCTGAAGCGGGTTCCTACGGTCGTGATACCCGTGGCCTCATCCGTATGCACCAGTTCGACAAGGTCGAAATGGTTCAGCTGGTTCACCCGGAGAAATCCTGGGATGCACTGGAAGAGATGGTGGGTCACGCCGAGAAGGTGCTGCAACTGCTGGAGCTGCCGTATCGCGTGATGGCGCTCTCTACCGGTGACATGGGCTTCTGCGCTTCCAAGACCTACGATCTGGAAGTGTGGCTGCCGGCCCAGAACACCTATCGCGAGATCTCCTCTGTCTCCAATTGTACCGACTTCCAGGCGCGCCGCATGCAGGCTCGCGTGCGCATCGACGGCAAGCCGCAGCTGCTGCACACCCTGAACGGTTCCGGTCTGGCGGTGGGTCGTACCCTGGTTGCCGTGATGGAGAACTACCAGCAGGAAGATGGCCGCATCGCCATCCCGGCTGCGCTGCAATCCTACATGGGTGGCCTGACCCACATCGGGTAAGCTCACACCGCAGACCACAACGCCATGGCATTGCCATGGCGTTGTGCATTCTGGCGCCGATCAACCGTTTTAGTGCTGAAAAAATGCGGCTTTTCGGCGTCGCTTTGAACAGTTAACACATTTTTATCAAGCAATGCGCAATCGTTTTTGTTAGACTGCGCCGCAATTTCGCAGGACATCTTTTTCTATGGTCTGGATTGATTACGCCATCATCGGCATCGTCGGTTTCTCTGCTCTCATCAGCCTGGTGCGCGGCTTCGTCAAGGAGGCCATGTCTCTTGTCACCTGGTTCGTCGCCTTCTTTATTGCCAGCCATTTCTATCCCGATCTCGCCGTCTATTTCACCTCCTTCTCCGACGCGCTGGTTCGCAACGGTCTGGCCATCGCGGCGCTGTTTGTGGCAACCCTGATCCTCGGCAGCGTGGTCAACTATGTGGTGGGCCTGTTGGTGGACAAGACGGGTCTCTCCGGTACCGATCGGGTGCTGGGGGTCTGCTTCGGTGCAATTCGCGGGGTGCTGATCGTCAGTGCCCTGCTTTTTTTCATGGATACCTTCACCAGCCTCTCCCAGAGCGACTGGTGGGTGGCGTCCAAGCTGGTGCCGGAGTTCAAGCCGGTGATCCAGTGGTTTTTCGGGTTCATGTTGAACTCATCCAGTTTTCTTAAACAGGTATAGTGACTTCGAGGTAGCAAAGACATGTGTGGTATTGTCGGTATAGTTGGCACCACCCCCGTCAATCAGGCCCTCTACGACGCCTTGACGGTGTTGCAGCACAGGGGACAGGATGCCGCCGGGATCGTGACCATTGATAGTGGAAACTTCCGGCAACGCAAGGCCAATGGCCTGGTGAAGGACGTGTTTGAAGTGCGCCACATGCAGCGTCTGCAAGGGAACATCGGCATAGGTCATGTCAGATACCCCACCGCAGGCAGCTCAAGTGCCGCTGAAGCCCAACCTTTTTATGTGAACTCTCCCTACGGCATGGTGCTGGCCCATAACGGTAACCTCACCAACGCCAAGGAGCTCAAGGAGCAGCAGTTCAAGGTCGCCCGCCGCCACATCAACACCACCTCCGACTCGGAAGTGTTGCTGAACGTGCTGGCCCACGAGCTGGATCGCTGTGACAAGATGGCCCTGCGTCCCGAAGATATCTTCGCCGCGGTGCGCAGAACCCATCAGCAGATCCGCGGTGCTTATGCGGTGGTCTCGCTGGTGATCGGCCATGGTCTCATCGGTTTTCGTGATCCCAACGGCATTCGCCCACTGATCCTCGGTCGTCGTCAGGACGAGCAGGGCCAGGTGGAGTACATGCTCGCCTCCGAGAGCGTGGCACTCGACGCCATCGGTTTCGAGACGGTGCGGGATATTGCGCCGGGTGAAGCTATCTACATCACCGAGCAGGGCCAGCTCTTCTCCGAGCAGTGTGCGGAGAACCCGCAGATGAGCTCCTGTATCTTCGAATATGTCTATTTCGCCCGTCCCGATTCGTGCATCGACAAGGTCTCGGTCTACGCCGCCCGCCTCAACATGGGTCGCAAGCTGGGTCAGAAGATTGCCCGCGAGTGGGAAGATCTCGACGTCGATGTGGTTATCCCCATCCCCGAGACCTCCTGTGACGTGGCGCTGGAGATCGCCCACACCCTGGACCTGCCATACCGTCAGGGCTTCGTGAAGAACCGCTACATCGGCCGTACCTTCATCATGCCGGGCCAGACCCAGCGCAAGAAGTCGGTGCGCCGCAAGCTCAACGCCATCAGCTCCGAATTCAAGGGCAAGAAGGTGTTGCTGGTGGATGACAGCATAGTGCGTGGTACCACGTCCGAGCAGATCATCCAGATGGCCCGTGAAGCGGGGGCAGCCAAGGTCTACTTCGCCTCGGCGGCGCCGGAAATTCGCTTCCCCAACGTCTATGGCATCGATATGCCCACCGCCAACGAGCTGATCGCCCACGGCCGTGAAGTGGAAGAGGTGTGCAAGCTGATTGGCGCTGACGGTCTGATTTTCCAGGATCTGGAAGATCTGGAAGCCGCCGTGCGAGAGATCAACCCGGATCTGCGTCACTTCGAGACCTCGGTCTTCAATGGTCACTACGTCACCTCCGACGTGGACCAGTCCTATCTGGATCACCTCAATGCCCTGCGCAACGATGACACCAAAGCGGTGCGTGAATGGCAGGAAGGCACCAGCAATCTGGAAATTTTTAACGAAGGCAGTTAAACGTTTGCGGTTTTGCCGGATGGGATAGCGAGATGGGGGCCAGTGGCCCCCATTGTCGTTTCTACCTAACACGGCAGAAGGGGGAGGAGATATCTGTTTGAAAAATATCCGCTTATCTTGCCGGATATGGGCATGGCCAGCAGGATCCGCTAGCATAGGCGGCAACATATATGATCGATACGCTTTTAAGAGACGAGAGTTCAGATGGATGATCTGCTAGCCCCAGTGCGCCAGTTTTTGCAGTGCGAGACCCCGGATGAGTGGGTGGAGATGGCGCGGGATCCGGCCCGTTTACCGACCCTGCTCATCGATCACGCCAACTGCGAGACCAAGGCCGCACTCACTGCCCACAGTCTGGTGCGCCGCTACTGCCTGCCCAAGGGCAAGCGCCATCTGCTGCCCAAGCTGGAGTTTTATCGCGAGCTGGATGCCATCCCGGAGAAGGCCGAGATCCTGGGCAAACGCAGCATGGGGGAGTCTGATCGCACCGTCTTTGCCGAGCTGGAGCGCAATCCACTGCTGTTTCCCATGGTGCGGCTCATTCAGGAGGAGCTGCACCACTTCGAGCAGGTGCTGGAGATCATGCAGGCCCGCGGCATCGAATACGGGCCGGTGACGGCCTCCCGCTATGCCCGCCAGTTGATGCAGCATGTGCGCACCCATGAACCGGCCACCATAGTCGACAAGATGATCATCGGCGCCTATATCGAGGCCCGCTCCTGCGAGCGTTTTGCCAAATTGGCGCCCCATCTGGACGAAGAGCTGAGCCGCTTCTACGTCTCTTTGCTGCGCTCCGAGGCGCGCCACTATCAGGATTACCTGAGCTTGGCCGAACAGTACGCAGGGGAGGATATCAGCGAGCGGGTGGCCTTCTTTGGCAAGCTGGAAGCCGAGCTAATCTGCTCGCTGGATCCGCAGTTCAGGTTTCATAGCGGCCTGCCTGTCACATCTGACAGTTGTTGACGCACAGGGGGGCAAACTACTATTGCCCTGTTCCTACTACGAGCGACAAGTAGTTACTTTTGAGCGCAATTCCCGGCCCTGAGCCGGGATCTTTTTTTCTGTCGTACCTCCTTCCTGCTTTTGGCGCTCTATGCTGAATCCCTGGCTATTTTTGCGTCTTCCCATTGCGATGAAATCCTGTTCGATCAGCCGGTTATTGTGGTGATAAAGTGCTCATTCAAGTGGCTCACCCTTGTAGAAACGGGCGAAACCGTGTACTTTTTTGCCTTCGCAAGATTTGAATAACCAATCAATAGGAGCGTGTATGCGCATTGTTCTGTTGGGGGCTCCGGGCGCCGGCAAAGGTACCCAGGCTCAGTTCATCATGGAAAAACACGGTATTCCCCAGATCTCCACCGGCGACATGCTGCGTGCGGCGATCAAAGCGGGCACCGAGCTCGGTCTGAAAGCCAAAGCTGTGATGGACGCAGGTCAGCTGGTCTCTGACGACATCATCATCGGTCTGGTCAAAGAGCGCATCGCTCAGCCGGACTGCGCCAAAGGCTTCCTGTTGGACGGTTTCCCGCGCACCATTCCCCAAGCGCAAGCCATGAAGGACGCCGGTGTCGTGGTTGATTTCGTACTGGAGTTCGATGTGCCGGACGAAGAGATCGTCAAGCGCATGAGCGGCCGTCGCGTTCACTCCGGCTCCGGCCGTACCTACCACGTTGTGTTCAACCCGCCGAAAGTGGAAGGCAAGGATGACGTGACCGGTGAAGATCTGGTGATCCGCGCCGACGACGAAGAGACCACAGTGCGCAAGCGTCTGGATGTATATCATCAGCAGACCGCGCCGCTGATCGGTTTCTACGGCAAAGAGGCGGAAGCGGGCCACACCCGTTACGTCAAGATCGACGGCACCCAGCCGGTTGATCTGGTCAGCAAGCAGCTTGCCACCATTCTGGGCTGATCTTTGCTGTCGGCACTGTTTCCCGTGCCATCAGATAAATAAAGAGAAGGGCCCTGTCGGGCCCTTTTTGCATAATGACAGATAGACAGGAAGCCAACGTGACCACGAAAACCGGAATATTGCTGGTCAATCTGGGTACCCCAGCCGCACCGACCACCGCTGCCGTCAAAGCGTTCCTCAGCCAGTTCCTGCACGATCCCCGTGTGGTGGACCTGCCCCGCTACCTCTGGTGCCCGCTGCTCCACTTCATCATCTTGCCGACGCGCTCGCCCAAAGTGGCCAAGCTCTATCAGCAGGTGTGGACCGAGCAGGGCTCGCCGCTGATGGTGATAAGCAAGCAGCAGCGCGCCGCGCTGGAGCAGGAGCTCAAGCGGGAGGGGGTCGAGGTGCCGGTGGAGCTGGCGATGACCTATGGTTCCCCGTCAGTGAATGATGGCTGGCAGGCGCTCAAGGCCAAAGGGGTCAACCGGGTGATCCTGTTGCCGCTCTATCCGCAATATTCGGTCAGTACCACTGCCTCGGTCTTCGATGCCTGGGGCAAGGCAATGAAGAGAGAACGCAATCTGCCGGTGGTGCGGCTTATTCGTGATTATCACGCCCATCCCGAATACATTCAGGCGCTGGCCATGAGCGTGCGCCGTCACTGGGAGCAGCACGGTCAGGGTGATCACCTGCTGATGTCGTTCCACGGTATTCCCGAGCGCTACGAGAACGAAGGGGACCCCTATGGTCACCAGTGTCGCCATACCGCCAGCTTGCTGGCCGAGGCGCTCGGGCTGGAGGCCGGGCAGTGGACGGCCAGCTTCCAGTCCCGCTTTGGCAAGGAGGAGTGGCTCAAGCCCTACACAGACGTGACCATTGCTGGCCTGCCGGCCGCCGGGGTCAAGCGACTCGATGTGATTTGCCCTGCCTTTGCCGCCGACTGCCTCGAAACCCTTGAGGAAATTCAGGTACAGAATCGGGAGATCTTCATGGAGGCCGGTGGCGAGCGGTTTGGATATATTCCGGCCCTCAACAGCGATCAGGCCCACATCAGGATGATGGTCTCGCTCATCTGCCGCGAATTGGCATGAGTGACCGGCAGTCAGTCAAACAAGGAGTCGAGTCATGGTACATATCACGCTGATCTACGCAGGCCTGCTTGGACTGCTGTTTCTGGGGCTCTCCTTTTGGGTGGTCAAACGCCGCGCCCAGTTCGGGGTGATGATAGGGCAGGGGGAGGCCCCCGAGCTGCTGGCGGCGATCCGGGCCCACGGTAATTTTGCCGAGTATGTGCCGCTGACCCTGCTGCTGATGGCGCTGTGCGAGCTCTCCGGTGCCGGTGCGCTCTGGCTGCATGCCGGTGGCGCCATGCTGTTGGTCGGCCGCATCCTGCATGCCATCGGCATCCAGATCCCCAAAGCCCCCAATGTGCCCCGTTTTCTGGGCACCTTGCTGTTCTGGCTCGCCCTCGGCCTCTTCTCGGTGCTGGCTCTGTTGCAGGGCATGGCGGCCGCCTGAAAACCGGCGCTTTTGTATGCTATGGAACCACCCTGGGTTGGGTGGTTTTTTTATGGTGAAAAGGCAAACGTTTTTCCTTGCAAGCCTTGTCTATACTGACTCCATTATTTAAACAGGGCGACTTTTCGGGGCGGCGGATTGTGTTAAAATCCCGCCCCTCTTTCCCCCAGAGCACAGAACATTGCCATGAAATTTCCCGGTCAGCGCAAGTCCAAACACTACTTCCCTGTCGACAGACGCGATCCCCTGGTGCCGCAAAATCCCCTGTTAACCGAGCTGGGCAAAGCCTACGTGGTCGGGATTGATCAGACCCTGGTTGATATTGAAGCCCATGTGGATGAAGACTTTCTGACCCGTTATGGTCTGAGCAAGGGGCACTCCGTCGTCATCAATGACGATGTAGCCGAACGGATTTATGACGAGCTCAAGGCCAACAACATGGTAGTGAGCGAGTTTGCCGGTGGCACCATCGGCAACACGGTACACAACTACTCGGTACTGGCCGATTCCCACTCCATTCTGCTGGGTGTGATGAGTCAGGATATTCGCATCGGCTGCTACGCCTACCGTTATCTGTGCAACACCTCTTCCCGCGTCAATCTGGACTATCTGCAGCCGGTTGATGGCCCCATCGGCCGTTGCTTCACCTTCATCACCGAGTGCGGCGAGCGCAGCTTCGGCATCAACGCCGGCAAGATGAACCAGCTGGATGTGCAGCACATTCCGGAAGATGTGATCAAGGGGGCGTCAGCACTGGTGATCACCGCCTATCTGGTGCGTGGTGACGATGGTGATCCGATGAAAGAGGCGGCCATGACTGCGGTGCGTTATGCCCGCGAGGCCGGTATTCCCGTGGTGCTGACCCTGGGCACTCGTTTCGTCATCGACGAAAATCCCCAGTGGTGGCGCGACTTCATTGCCGAAAACGTGACTGTGCTGGCGATGAACGAAGACGAAGGTGAGGCCCTGACCGGCATCGCAGATCCGCTCGGTGCGGCCGACAAGGCGCTCGACTGGGCCGACATGGTGCTCTGTACTGCAGGCCCCATCGGCCTTTACATGGCGAGCTACACCGATGAGGACTACAAGCGCGAGACCACTCATACCCTGTTGCCCGGCGTTATCCCCGAGTTCAACATGTATGAGTTCAGCCGCCCGATGGCCCGTGCCAAGTGCCGTAAACCGGCCCGTATCTACTCCCACATCTCCCCGTACATGGGGGGCCCGGAGAAGATCAAGAACACCAACGGGGCAGGGGATGGCGCCCTTTCCGCTGTGCTGCACGACATGGTGGCCAACTCTTATCACCGGATGAATGTGCCCAACTCCGCTAAGCACATCTCCGAGTTCCTGACTTACTCCTCACTGGCCCAGGTGTGCAAATACGCCAACCGCGTCAGCTACGAGGTGTTGGCCCAGAGCAGTCCCCGTCTCTCCCGCGGTTTGCCGGAGAAAGAGGACAGTCTGGAAGAGGTTTACTGGGAGCGTTGATCTCCTGAATCTGCAAGACGCCTCCATCGGGAGGCGTTTTTGCAGGCAAATATGAGTTATCCCGGCTTTTTTCCCGGAATAACCCCAATATGCTTGAGTCCATGTCACTTTTACGACACCATTTGGCCATCGTATTGTCGCCCGACAATGCCGCAGCACCCGAAAGAAAGAGAGAACCCCATGAGCATGCTTAACGACAACCTTGACGCCAATTTCCAACTGTTTATCGAACAAGTCCGCGAGTCGGGTCAGGTGTGGGGTCTGCGCTATGGGGAAGACTGGGTCGTCTGTCGCTCCGCCGAATTTGAAGATGCCGACGTGATGCCGCTCTGGTCTGCCGAAGAGGACGCCCGTCTGCACTGCGTCGACGAGTGGGCCGATTACGAGCCGGAAGTGATCGATCTGGAAGAGTTTCTCGATATCTGGATCAACGATCTGGATGAAGATGATGTGCTGGTCGGCCCGAACTGGAACGCCGATCTGGAAGGTCAGGAGCTCGAACCTATCGAGCTGGCCAAGGCACTGGTTGAGCTGGACGCCTGAAAGCGCCTCCATTGATGCAGGCCATCGGGACAAAGACCGGCCCCGTGAGGGTGCCGGTCTTTTTTATGGTCGAATGGCCCGATTGATGAGTTAAAAGCCGATTTGCCTTTGCACCTGTCAGGGGGATGGTCCATCATCAACCTTTTGCCAAGGGAGGAGCGCCATGTTTGTATTCGACGTAACGGGAGCTGCGGGTGAGAAGGCCAGCATTCGGGTGCAGGCGCTGGATTGGGCGCAAGCCGGACCAGTGACCTTCCAGTGCGATGACGATCAGCTGGCGGTCGTGCTTCTGAGCGGTTGTCGTTGCGATGCAGTGGGCTTTTTCAACCTGTTGGCGGGGTGCAAACCCCTCTATATCGAGCAGTGGCTCAGCTATCTGCAGGAGAGTGGTCGCATTGGCAAGTGGAGTCACCAGACCGAGAGTCCCGCCGATGGTGACTATCTGGCCAGAGCCGGTCTGGAGCACGATGAGCTCAATACCCTGCTTGGCCAGGTCTATCAGGTGGCGGGGTTCAACCGGTTGCAGATCAACCGTTACCTCAAAAATCGCCACAACCCCACCACCCTGGCAACCCGTTACGATCAGAAAGAGCTGGAGCGCTATCGCCAGCTCAATGACATCATTCTGACCCTGTTGAAGCTGAAGCATCCTCAGTAAAGAGCCCCAGCTGGCTGATATCCGGTCGCAACGGTTGCGGCCGGGCGATCAGATAGCCCTGCAAGCCATCCACGTACATCCCCTGCAGCAGCTGTTTCTGGCCAAGCTGTTCCACCCCCTCAGCAATGACCTGACACCCCATCCGATGTGATACATCGACGATCATCCGCACGAACTGCTGGTTGGTCTGATCCTGCTCCAGCCCGGTGATAAGGGCAGGGTCCAGCTTGATGTAGTCGGGCTTGAGCTCGCGAAACAGGGTAAAGGAGCCGATCCCCTTGCCGAAATTGGCGATCGCCGAGCGGCTGCCATTGCGGCGCAGCAGTTCAAATACCCGCTTGGCACCGGTCAGGTTGCGTTCCAGATGCTCTTCATCCAGTTCGAACACCAGATTGGCGCTGGTATTGGGATCTTTGAGCAACTGGCGGTCAAGCCAGATCAGGAAGGCGCTGTTTTGCAGCAGGTTGGGGGAGAGGTTGATCCCCCAGCGACTCTGGTTGGCACCAAAGGCCCGGTACTGGCGCATGATGTGGGTAATGACCAGCTGCTCCAGCCGCATCACCATATCCAGCCGCTGGGCCATGGCAAACAGGGTGTCGGTGGGCAGGGCAGTGCCATCATTGCCGCTGAAGCGGGTGTAGATCTCGTTGTAAGCCAGCATGCTGCGGTGCAGGGGCTGGATCGGCTGGTAGGTAAAGCTGAGCCGCTCCTGCGCCAGCACTTCTGTCAGCACATCGCGCCAATGGTGTTGCCCCTGCAGATCGGAGGCGCTGTCATCCTGCTGGATGGCCCAGCCGTTGATGGTTTCGGTCTGGGCGCGAGCCAGCGCCAGATCCGCTCTGGCCAGCACGGCTTCAATTTTCTGGCCGCTGCTGAGCTTGGTCAGCCCCGAGTAACCGGTGCTCTCCAGCTCGTGCTGATCCTGATAGTGATCGAAGGCCACCTTCAAATCCTGCCCCAGCAGATGGGGAGGAATATTGGCCACCGGTTGCACCAGTACGGCGAAATCGGCCCCCGAAATGCGGTAGACCTGATTGCCCGGGAAGCGGCTTACCACCCGCTTGATAAGGGCCGCCATGTCCTTGATGTAGGCATCACCAGACTGGAAGCCGCGCTGGGCGTTGATTTTGCCAAGCTCGGTGGCACGGATCAGCACCAGGGTCGCGGTCTGGGTGTCCTGATCCCGCTGCAGCAACTCGGTCATGTCGCGGCGAAACGCGTGGCGGTTGAGTAGCTGAGTCAGCTCGTCGGTGGTGGCCAGGTTGCTGAGCTCGGTCAGCTGGCGATGAGCGCTCTGCTCGGCGCTTTCGAACTGCTCCAGCAGCTGTTGCAGCACCTCCTGGGAGGCGGGCTCATCGAGTTGTGAGGGGTCCCGCCCCCTGATCGCCTTGACCCAGGTGAGCTCCTGATGCTGGAGCATGCCATCCATGGTGCGGATGGCCAGCATCAACAGCAGGATCATGCCAAGCAGTGTGGTGGCCAGAATAATGGCCAAAGTGAGCGGTGTGCTCTGCAGGGCTAACCAAACTGCTTGCAGGAGCAGCAGGGGTATGGTCACTATGGTGGCGATCAGAAAGAGGGTACGTCCGAGCTTGTGAACCATCTTGTCATCCTTGAAGTGGCTGCTTTGTGGGGGAATTTTAACCAAGCTGGCGGAGCAAAGCATGCTATTCCTCGCAACTCGGTGAAAAGGGTCAATTGAGATCGGTTAAATGTGAGTGAAACCACTTTCACAGGTGCCGAAACAGGCGAAGATGAGTTGAAAATAGATCAAACAAGGCAGAGGTAAATCATGTTGTTAGAGCCCGAAAATAGTGCCAAAGCACGACAATTATTGAACCAGAGTATGGCACTGGTGCTGGCGGGTGGACGTGGCAGTCGCCTGAAGCAGTTGACTGACAACCGCGCCAAGCCTGCCGTCCATTTCGGTGGCAAATTCCGGATCATTGATTTTGTGCTCTCCAACTGTATCAACTCGGGGATCCGCCGCGTTGGTGTAGTCACCCAATACAAATCTCACAGCCTGCTGCGTCACCTGCAATCGGGCTGGTCCTTCCTGCGTTACCAGATGAACGAATTCATCGACCTGCTCCCTGCCCAGCAACGTGTGGACGAGGTGCACTGGTATCGCGGCACCGCCGATGCCATCTATCAGAATGTCGATATCATTCGTGACTACGGCCCCAAATACCTGGTGGTGCTGGCTGGGGATCATATCTACAAGATGGATTACGCCGCCATGCTGCTCGACCATGTACGCCTCGGTGCCAAGGTGACGGTAGCCTGCATCGAAGTGCCGCGGGCAGAGGCATCCGCCTTCGGGATCATGGATATCGACGAGCAGCGCAAGATCCGCGCCTTCGTCGAAAAACCGGCCAATCCGCCTGCCATGCCGGGTTGCGAGGATCGCTCGCTGGCCTCCATGGGAATCTATATCTTCGAGGCGGAGTACCTCTACCAACTGCTGGAGGAGGATATTCACAATCAGGACTCCAAACACGACTTCGGAATGGATGTGATCCCCCGCATTGTGGAGGAGGGGATGGCCTTTGCGCACCCCTTCAACATGTCCTGTGTCGGGGCACGCGAGGGGCAAAAGCCCTATTGGCGTGACGTGGGTACGCTGGACTCCTTCTGGGAAGCGAACATGGATCTCGCCTCCGTGCTGCCCGAGCTCGATATCTACGATCAGAACTGGCCCATCTGGACCAGCCAGACCCTGACGCCACCGGCCAAGTTCGTGCAGGATCGCAATGGTCAGCATGGCATGACCATCAACTCCATGTTCTCGGGCGGTACCATCGTCAGCGGGTCGTTCGTGCTCAACTCGGTGCTCTTTACCAATGTGCGGGTGCACTCCTTCTGCACCCTGGATCAGGCCATCATCTTCCCCGGGGTCGAGATTGGCGCCGGTTGCCGTCTGCGCCGGGTGGTGGTGGACAAGGGATGTGTGCTGCCCGATGGGCTGGTGGTGGGCGAGAATGCCGATGAGGATAGCCGCCGCTTCTACCGCTCCGAGCAGGGGATTGTGCTGGTGACCAAGGAGATGCTGGACAAGCTGGTTTGAGGAAGGCCCTTGAAACTGTATCAGACGCTGTAATGCAAAGGGAGCCAAACTGGCTCCCTTTTTCATGCTGGTGAATGGCGAGGATTATTCGCTAACCACCGCTTTGGCGGCCATCACCATGGCGGTGCCGTGCTTGCCACCGGCGGCGGTCACTTGCGGTACGCCATCTTCATCGGTGTCGCTGCCGGCACCTTCGATGATGTTCTCGCCGGAGTCACCGATCCACTCGGCCATCTGCATGCCACCGTTGACGGTGCCACGGAACCAGCTGACGTACTGACCGGTCAGCTTGGCCAGCTCCAGCTCGGGCGCCTTCTCGGCCCCTTCGTTGCGCAGGTTCAGCATGGCAGAGCGCAGGGCGCCGGAGATGGCAGCCTGGGTCCAGGGAGTGTACTCGCCCTGTTTGCCAGCCAGCCAGGTACCCGCTTTCGCACTGAAATAGGCCTTGTCAGCGGCGATAAACAGCTCGCGCGCGGCGGTGCGGTATTTGGCATCGGAAGTTGCGAGGAACGCAGCAGTCAGACCACGGATGGCGGCGAACTGCGCATCGATGGAGTAGCCGGCATCGAGCTTGCCACCCAGGGTGATGCCGTCATGCACCAGACCATTTTTGCCCTTGAGGTTGGCAAGGATGAAATCGGCCTGCTTGCGGATCAAGTCGAGCGCCTCTTGACCCTGCTTGGTCTTGAGGTTCAGCTCGCCATTGTCACCGGCGGCGTAACCGACCGGCAGCGCGTCCTGAGCGCGCTGGAAGATCTGCAGGGCGACCAGTGCGTAAGCGGCGTCAAAGGTGGTGACGTGCTTGCCCTGTTTGCCTGCCTGCCAGCTGTCGACCAGGGTGCCAGCCTTGGCATCAAAGTGCAGGGCCGCCAGGTTCTTGAAGGTGAGGTTGGAGAGATTGATCGCCAGCGAGAAGGCATCGCTGCCCGCAACGGCTTTGTCCAGGTCATTGGTCTTGTTGGCAGCCGGTGCGGTGGCAAACGGCGCACCGTCAAACACGGCGTGGAAGGCCGGGTTCTGGTTGGTGTTAGCGCTGCGCTGATCGCTGAAGGCATAGAACTCGGAGAGCGGCCACAGCATCATCCAGGCATCGCGCAGCTGGGCGGAACCATCCACCACCTCCAGCTTGCCGATGGCACCGGCATCGTTGCTGCTGGTTTCGGTCACTTTCACCTGATGGGGGAAGTAAATCACGCCCTTGGCCGGATCGTACTGCGGGGTGATTTTGGCGCCCAGTTGTTTACTATCGAAGCCGAGCTGGTTCTGCATGATGGCCAGCTTGTCGATGGATTGCTCGGTCAGCATCATGCCGTTGAAGCCGTCAGCGGCAGAGACGCCCAGCTTGTGCTTGCCATCCTGATCCATAGTGGCGGAGGCGGCTTCTACCTCTTCATCGGTCTCGGCCACGTGCATGCCGCCGAGGAAGTCCTGGGACCACATCACCTCTTTGAGCAGGATGCCGCCCACCGCTGCGGGCACCAGCAGGTTGTCGCTGCCGCTCCAGCGCAGGGTGCTGTAGTCGCGGAAGTAGGCGGGCACCTGGGTCTTGACGGTTTTCTCGGTCCCTTTGGCGGTCTTGATGGTGATCTGGTCGCCATTGACCGGGGTGGCGTTGACGGCCTGGGCAAACTCCGGATTGGCGGAGGCGTAGGGCAGGGAGAGGGGATACATGCCCTGCGGCACTTCATCAGCCGGGAAGCCAACGGCATCGGCCATGGCCAGCACCCGTTGCCCCAGAGAGGCCATGGTACCACCACGGGCCAGGTTTTGCGGCCCGTTCACCAGATGAGGGCCCATACCGGATTGGTAGTTGAGGGCGTACATCGCCTCTTCGGAGTATTCGTAGGATTCGATGCCGGCAGCGAAGTCGAACGGGGTCGGCTCATCGGCACGGTTGGCATCCAGCACATCCAGATCCAGCCCCAGCGCTTCGGCCAGCGGCTCACCGGAGAGCTCGAATTCGGTATAGGCCAGCATGTTGGCGGCGGTATTGAATGTCTTGTCTTCGACTTTGACGGCAGCGTGTGCGGCGCCGCTAATCAGTGCGCAGGCGATCGCCTGAACCAGTACGGTTTTTCTCATGTCCCTTCTCACCATTGGTTTTATTATTGACGCTTCTCATGACGAATCTAAATGAGAATGGTCAGCATTATGCTGTGTTGACGGGGACTTGAGAAGTAAAAAACCGCTCCATTCGGCTGCACGTTGAACCGGATGTGCGCTGTCGAAGAGGACGGTTATCTGCTTATTGCGCTGAAAGTGCCGCTGCGGTGGGGATCAGAGCAGTTTGAACGGGATGACCAGACGGCCAGGCTCCACCTTGAGGGCTTCGACCTTCTCCTTGATCCTGGCTTCGTTCTTGCGGCTGCTGTCGAGGCGATAGACCGGGGTCTGCGACAGGAACAGGGAGAGCGACTGATTGAAGGTGGGCAGCAGCGGGGTGAGGGCGGCCCCGATATCGGCCGGCTCGGTCTTGACCGAGAGCAGCTCAAGATCGCGCAGATAGATGGCGCCCTGATCGGCCACATAGTCGGGGCGGGCACTCAGGGCAAAGCGGATCTTCATCTGCTGGCTGCCAAGGGGGCTGCTCACCTGCAGGTCGCCAGCGGCGTCCAGCTCGATGCGATCTGCTTGTTTGCGGCCGATACGGCTCTGCATCTCGTCCAGACGGATCTTGCTCGACATGATACCGGGGATCCCCAGCTGTTTTTCAAAAGAGACCTGATCCTTGAGGTACTGGTTGATTTCGGCCTCGCTGACGTTGTACTGGGTCAGGGAGCAGGCCCCCAGCAGCAGGGCGAGGGGGAGTAACAACAGCTGTTTCAACATGATGGATTCCGCTTGGGCAACTATGATGGCGCTATCTTACGCGATAACGGGCGTGGAATGAGAGCCTCATACCGTGGGAAATCACGGAGTTGCTGCATTCCCGATTGTTTTTTGGCAACCGCCGGGTTCATCATCAACGGATGAATCGAGTAGTGCCGATCAGTTGGCTGCAGGCGTTGGGCCACGTCTGAGCCGAGTAGCCTGAGCGGAGCACAAGAAGAGAACAGAGAACGAGGAGAGCGCAATGGTTCGGATGGGCAAGATTGGCCGCAGGGCGCTGCTGTGGCTTGGCTGCATGATGGGACTCTGGAGCCCGTCGCTGTGGGCCGAGGTGAAAGTGATCCCGGTCTTCGAGGCGCAGGCGGCGGTGCAGACCCTCAAGGAGATCTATCCCCAGCTTGGGGTCAGCGCCATGGGGAATCAGCTGGTGCTGAGCGGGACGCCAGCCCAGCTGCAGGAGGCCGAAGCCACGCTGACGCAGATCAACCAGCCACCGCAAAACCTGCTTATCGAGTGGCGGGTCGATGGTGCCGCCAGCGGTCAGCAACTGGGGGGCTCAATCAGTCGCGACGAGGCCAAGCGGCAGTGGCTGCTTGATGGCAATGCCCGGCAGTACCAGCGCAGCCAGAACGACAGCTGGCAGGTGCGCGGGCTGTCGGGCCGTCCCGTGCTGCTGCAGATGGGCTCCTATCAGCCGGTGACCTTCTATCAGTGGAACGGGGGCGCCGTGGTGGGGATGATGCCGCTGGTGAACGGCCTCTATGCCACGGCCACCTTGATTGGCGATCGGGTGCAGATTGCGCTGAGCAGCGAACAGGCGCGGCTGGATCAGGGCACCATCAATCGTGGGCAGAGTGCCACCGAGGTGAGCGGGGCCCCGGGCCAGTGGCTGACGGTGGGGGAGCTCTCGACCAGCTCAGCGGATCAGGGGAGCAGCCTCGGTACCCAGCTACAGGGGGGGCGAGGCAGCCAGAGCGAGCGCCAGACCCTGCAGATCCGGGTCACTCGTCAATAGGTGTCAGCCCCGTCAGTGGGGCTGATCTGCGGCATATTCCCGTAGCTGGCGACTGCGCAGCAGATACCAGAGCGCCCAGAGGCTGGCGACCAGCACCAGTGCGGTGGGCCAGCTGAATGACCACTTCTGCAGATTGAGGTTGTGCAACTGCATCAGCAGGCCGCTGACGGCAGAGCAGAGCAGCAGCAGCGGGCTGTGGCGACGGAGTCTGGCGCGAATGCTCTGGGTCTGCTGATAGGTGCCCCCGCAGGCGAGCAACGCCAGCATGGCAGGTACGTCGGTCAGCAGGCTGATGTAGAGGGTGATCTTGTCCGGATAAAAGAGGGTCAGGATCTCGCTGCCGCTCTCGCGGGTCACTCCCGCCATCAGAAAGAGCCAGACCGAGCGGGTCAGCAACAGGGCGATGGGCCAGAACCAGAGGGGCGGGCGCAACTGGCCGTGATCGTCATATCGGTGTTCGGGGTAGAGGGTCATGGTTGCCCGTTATCCACTTGAATTGAGTGATGAAGGGGATATGAGGCGACGAAGCGTCCTTTGCAAGGCGTTGGGCGTGGCGCAAATTAATCGGGGGGCCATGCCCCCCAATCCGTTTCTTCAGATATCGCAGCGCGCGTCGGCGACGTTACAGCCAGCCTTTGCGCTTGAAGAAGAGGCCGGTGCCGAGCGATGACATCACCATCAGCACCAGTGACATGGGATAACCATACTCCCAGGCGAGCTCCGGCATGCGGCCAAAGTTCATACCGTAGATACTGGCGATCAGGGTCGGCGGCAGGAAGATCACGGCGGCTACCGAGAAGATCTTGATCACCTTGTTCTGCTCCAGATTGGTCACCCCCATGGAGGCCTCCAGCTGGAAGTTGATCTTGTCGAACAGGAACTGGGTGTGGGGCAAGAGAGACTCCACGTCGTGCAGCATCTCGTCGATCCACTTGTTCTGCTCAAGGCTCATGCGCTGGCGCAGGCTGCGTTTGAGGAAACGCAGGGCGCGGCGGGTATCGTGCAGAGAGAGACGGATCTGGCCGTTGGCCTCTTCCTGCGCCATCAACTCCTTGAGCATGGGGTTGATCTGATCCGGCTCGAAGATCTGATCGGCGGTGTTTTCCAACGTTTTGTAACCATCTTCGATAAGGTCGGAGAGGTACTCCACCTTGAGGTTTTGCACCTCCAGCAGGATGTCGAGGGCATCCTCCACCTCCAGCCGATCCTGGCGCATATAGTGGCGCAGCAGGCGCACCAGCCCGATGTCATCTTCACGAATGCTGATCAGCAGGTTGTTGCGCAGGGTAAAGGAGACGTGGACACCCTTGGTGTCACGACCGATCCGCTGGGGAAACAGGGAGTGAATGTGCAGACCATCGGTATCCCAGTAAAAACGGGCGGATGCTTCGATGTCGTCGAGCTCTTCCTTGTCGGGGACCTCTTCCAGGAACAGGCCCGTCAACCATTCTCGCTCTGCCGTGTCCGGCTTGTAGGCATCCAGCCAGACCGTGTTGTCAGGTACTATGTCGTCAGGCCCGAGCGTGACTATGTCCAGCACCTTGTTGTTGAGAATGTAGGCGGTGATCATCTGTCCCCCCTTAAAAAGTCATGGGTAATCAGGGATGGTTGCACAGGTCATGCGGCCTTAGATCGCTGCAGAAGGCGATCCCGTGGATAAGCAGATCGGGCCGATGGAAAACCTGAATGCGGCGAACTATACAGGGGAGGGCCGCGCTTGTCAGGGGCTATTCATCAGGGATTCAGCTTGTTTGTTCAAAAAAACAGCGAGGTCGGATCACCTGAGCGGCTATGCGGGGTAGAACCCAGCCTTTGGCTGGGGGAGGGCTAGCTGGGGCTGCTTGTTGCCGCTGCCCCGCTTCATCACATATTCGGATAATTGGGCCCGGAGCCCCCCTGTGGTGGCGTCCAGATAATGTTTTGACTGGGGTCCTTGATATCGCAGGTTTTGCAGTGGATGCAGTTGGCGGCGTTGATCTGCAGTTTGGCCGCGCCTTCCATTTCAAGCACTTCAAACACCCCTGCCGGGCAGTAGCGTTGGGCGGGTTCGGCCCAGGTGGGCAGATTGACCTCGACCGGAATGCGCTCGTCCTGCAGCTTGAGGTGGCAAGGCTGATCCTCGTCGTGACTGGTGTTGGCCAGATACACAGACGAGAGCTTGTCAAAGCTCAGTCTGCCATCGGGTTTGGGGTAATGGATGGGCTCGCAGCGGCTGGCCACGCGCAGCTGACGGTAATCGTGAGCCTTATCGAGCAGTTTGAAGGGCGAGTTTGCGCCAAACAGCCGTTGCTCCAGCCAGTTGAAGACACCGCCCAACCAGGGACCATAGCGATGAAGCGCCGCGCCGAAGTTGCGCGCCGCCTTGAGTTCGCGGGCCAGCCAGCTCTGGTGCAGCTCGTCATCATACAGGGCCAGATCCCGGCCCCCTTCATCGCCCCCCCGCAGGGCCATCGCGACGGTTTTTGCCGCCAGCATGCCGGACTTCATGGCGGTGTGGATCCCCTTGATGCGGGAAAAGTCGAGGGTGCCCGCATTACAACCGATCAGCAGGCCGCCCGGGAAGTGCATGCGGGGCAGGGCGTGCCAGCCCCCCTTGGTGATGGCGCGTGCGCCATAGCTGATGCGCTCCCCATCTTGCAACACGCCAGCGATAAGCGGGTGATGCTTGAGGCGCTGGAATTCGTCGAACGGGCTGAGCCAGGGATTCTGGTAGTTGAGATCGACAATCAGCCCGACTGCCACCTGATCCCCCTCCATGTGATAGAGATAGAAGCCACCGTGGCTATTGCCGCCCCCCTGCTTGCCAAGGGGCCAGCCACTGCCGTGCAGCACCTGTCCCGCTTTGCCTTGGCCAGCAGGCAGTTGCCACAGCTCCTTGAAGCCGATGGCATAGTGCTGGGGCTGGGCAGGGCTTGCCAGATTGAATGTGGCGATCAGCTGCTTGCCGAGATGACCGCGGGCCCCTTCGGCAAAGAGGGTGTAGCGACCGAGCAGTGCCATGCCGGGCACATGATCAGCTTTCGGATTGCCCGCTCGATCCAGCCCCAGATCGCCGGTGATGACCCCCTTGACCCGGCCCGCGTCCATGATAAGTTCGCTGGCGGTAAATCCAGGGTATATTTCGACTCCCAGTTTTTCCGCCTGTTGGCCAAGCCAGCGGCAGAGATTGCCGAGGCTGATGATGTGACAGCCCTCATTGTGCATCCGTGGCGGCACCGCCCAGGCGGGGAGTTGCAGGGAGCGTTGCTCGCTTTGCAGCAGATGCACCTGATCGTCGTTGACCGGTACGCCGAGCGGCGCTTGCTGCCAGCAATCCGGCAGCAGCTCTTGCAAGGCGACAGGATCAAACAGGGCGCCGGAGAGCAGATGGGCGCCAATTTCCGCTCCCTTCTCCAGCAGACAGACAGAGAGAGTGGCATCCTGCTGTTTCAGGGCGATGGCTGCACTGAGCCCCGCCGGACCGCCGCCGACGATGACGACATCAAATTCCATTGCTTCCCGTTCCATCTTGCCTCTGCGCTCTGGTTGGCCTAGGGTAATGCTGGTAGTTTACGTAAACGTAAAGCAGTTGTAAGCAAAACTGAGCAAGAAAAAGCAAAAAATCAGGGAAGAGCGTACTGCAACAAACGCAGAGGCACACTAATGAATTCAATCCAAAGAGACGAGGCATGACCCCATGAAGCTGCTGGTCGCAATCAAACGGGTAGTCGACTACAACGTCAAGATCCGGGTGAAGGGAGACGGCTCCGACGTGGAGCTCGCCAATGTGAAGATGGGGATCAACCCCTTTTGTGAAATTGCGGTGGAGGAGGGGGTCAGGCTGCGGGAAGCGGGTATCGCCAGCGAGCTGGTGGTGGTGACTTTTGGCCCTGACGCTGCCGCCGAGCAACTGCGCCATGGGCTGGCGCTGGGGGCGGATCGGGCGCTGCATTATGTCACCGATGAGACGCTCACCCCGCTGACTGTCGCCCGCGCCTTGCACAAGGTGTGTGAGCAGGAGCTGCCGGATCTGGTGCTGCTCGGCAAGCAGTCCATCGATTCAGACAACAATCAGGTGGCCCAGATGCTGGCTGCCCTCAATGATTGGCCGCTGGCGACCTGCGCGTCCTCCCTCAAGGTGGAAGCGGGAGAACTGCTGGTGACTCGCGAAATTGACGGTGGCCTAGAGACCCTGGGCATGCCGTTGCCTGCGGTGGTAAGCGCCGATCTGCGTTTGAATGAACCGCGCTTTGCCTCGCTGCCCAACATCATGAAGGCCAAGCGCAAGCCGCTTGATAGCGCCCCGTTCTCGACACTCGCCGTTGAGGTGGCCAATCAGACCCGCTTGCTCGGGGTGATGGCGCCGCCAGCCCGCAGCGCCGGGATCAAGGTGGGCTCGGTGGACGAGCTGGTGGACAAACTCAAACACGAAGCGAAGGTGCTGCCATGAGCGTGCTGATCATTGCCGAACATCATCAAGGCCATCTGGCCGACAACGTGGCACAACTGGTGACCGCAGCCGGCTCAATCGGCGGTCAGGTTGACCTGCTGTTGCTGGGGCAGGGGCTGACCGAGGCGGGTGAACAGGCGGCTGCCATTGGCGGTGTCGACAAGGTTCTGCTTGCCGAACATCCCCTGCTGGCCGACGGGCTGCTGGATGGGGTCGACAAGCTGCTGGCCAGCTGGTGCGAAGGTTACAGCCACTGCCTGATGGCGGCGAGTACCATGGGCAAGGCGCTGCTGCCACAAGTAGCGGCTCGGCTCGGGGTGGAGATGCTCTCCGAGGTGACGGCTATCGAGAGCAGCGACACTTTCCAGCGCCCCATCTATGCGGGCAATGCCATCGCCAGAGTGGCAAGCTCGGCACCCGTCAAGGTGATGACGGTGCGGGCCACCGCGTTTGCCAAGGCGGCGACGGGCGGGCAGTCTCCCATCGAACGCTTGGCCGTGCCCGAATTCGCTGGTCGTACCCGGTTGGTCGAGCGCCGCGCGGTGCGCTCCAGCAGGCCCGAACTGACCGCCGCCCGGGTGGTTGTCTCCGGTGGCCGGGCACTGGGCTCCAAGACGCAGTTTGCTTTAATAGAAGCGCTGGCCGACAAGCTGGGCGGTGCCGTGGGGGCATCGCGAGCCGCCGTTGATGCGGGATATGTCGCCAACGATCTGCAAGTGGGGCAGACCGGCAAGGTGGTGGCGCCCGAGCTCTATATCGCGGTCGGCATTTCGGGGGCCATCCAGCATCTGGCGGGGATGAAGGAATCGAAAGTGATCGTTGCCATCAACAAGGACAGCGACGCCCCCATCTTTCAGGTGGCGGACTACGGGCTGGTGGGGGATCTCTTCACTCTGCTGCCGGAGCTCACCGCCAAACTGTAAATTTGTCAGAAATGGCTGGGCTGTGGTCGTTTATGCGCTCTGCCCGCCATTTCTGTGCATGTTCCCTGCAAGCCCTGACCCGTTCAGGGCTTTTTCTACTGCAAGGGGGATGCAGAGTGATGGTAAAAGGTTGAGCCAGCTCCCAAAAAGCCTTTGATCCTGTGACGGCTCTTGTGTAAAACCTGACAAGTCATCGATTACTCTCATCCACTCACGGAAAGCGTCATGAGCAAACAGATTTACAACTTCTGCGCCGGCCCCGCCATGCTGCCGGTTGAAGTCATGGAGCGCGCCCAGCGCGAATTTTGTAATTTTCAGGGGCTGGGAGCCTCGGTCATGGAGCTTTCCCATCGTGGCAAGCCCTACATGGCGGTTGCCGAGAAGGCCGAAGCGGATCTGCGCGAGCTGCTGGCAGTGCCGGACAACTACAAGGTGCTCTTCATGCACGGTGGCGGCCGCGGTCAGTTCTCCGCCGTGCCCATGAACCTGCTGGGTGGGGCCAACAAGAAAGCGGACTTCCTGCTGACCGGTGTCTGGTCTCAGAGCGCGGTGGATGAAGCCAAAAAGTATGGCGATATCCAGACCTTTCAGGGGGTTGCCAAGAACGAGCAGGGGATCTCCCACCTGCTGCCGACCCCGGCGTTTCGCGCCGATGCGGCCTATGTTCACTACTGCCCGAACGAAACCATTGACGGCATCGAGATGTTCGACATCCCGGCCACCGGCGAGGTGCCGCTGGTAGCAGATCTCTCCTCCACCATTCTCTCCCGTCCTCTCGATGTGAGCCGCTTTGGCATCATCTATGCTGGTGCCCAAAAAAATATCGGGCCGTCCGGGCTTGCCATCGCCATCGTGCGCGATGATCTGCTGGATCAGGCGAGAGCCGATGTCCCCTCGATTTTCGACTACAAGCTCACTGCCAAGAACGACTCCATGTTCAACACGCCGCCCACCTACGCCTGGTATCTGGCCGGTCTGGTGTTCGAGTGGCTCAAGGAACAGGGTGGCCTCGAGGCGATGGAAGCGCGCAATAAGGAGAAGGCAGACTTCCTCTATGACTATCTCGATCAGTCGAGCTTCTACGGCAATCAGGTGGATGTCAGCTGCCGTTCGCGCATGAACATCCCGTTCCAGCTGAAAAATGCCGAGCTGGACAAGCAGTTCCTGGCAGAATCGGAAGCGGCTGGCCTGCTGGCCCTCAAAGGACACCGCATTGTCGGTGGCATGCGTGCCAGCATCTACAACGCTATGCCGCTGGAGGGTGTTAAGGCCCTGGTGAGCTTTATGGATGGCTTTGCCAAGCGTCACGGCTGAGAAGAGAGCTCCACCTGTTTGCTGGTGGCCTCTCGTGACATCTCGTGAGCCGCTTCCAGCTATTGCAATGATTCAAGACGCTGGGGATACCCCGGCGTCTTTTTTTCAACAGAACCAGCGCGCTGGCGTTTGCCGTGCGATTTCCCCTGAAAGTGCCCTTGCCGAGCGGGACGCAGGCTGTTAACGTCCGGACAGGCGTTTATTTTTGAGATAGCACAGGAAGTCTATGAATTCGTTGCGTTTGGAACCCATTTCTCGTGTAGCCGGAGAGGTCAATCTGCCCGGCTCCAAGAGTGTCTCTAACCGTGCGCTGCTGCTGGCGGCGCTGGCTCGTGGCACCACCCGTTTGACCAACCTGCTCGACAGCGATGACATTCGTCATATGCTGGCTGCGCTGACCCAGCTCGGGGTCAAGTACAAGCTCTCCGCCGACAAGACCGAGTGTACAGTGCAGGGTCTGGGTCGCAGCTTTGCGGTGAAAGAGCCGGTCAATCTGTTCCTCGGCAACGCCGGTACTGCCATGCGACCGCTCTGCGCCGCGCTATGCCTCGGCTCAGGTGAATATACTCTGGGCGGCGAGGCGCGCATGGAAGAGCGTCCCATCGGCCATCTGGTGGATGCCCTGCGTGAAGCAGGTGCCCATATCCAGTACCTGAAACACGATGGTTATCCGCCACTGGTGGTGGATGCCAAGGGGCTGTGGGGCGGCGATGTGCACGTTGATGGCTCCGTCTCCAGCCAGTTTCTGACCGCCTTCCTGATGGCGGCGCCGATGGCGGCCGGTGATACCCGGATCCACATTAAGGGGGAGCTGGTCTCCAAGCCCTACATCGACATCACCCTGCACATCATGAAGCAGTTCGGGGTGGTCATCGAGCACGACAACTACAAGCTGTTCTACATCAAGGGCAACCAGACCTACATCAGCCCGGGTGATTTTCTGGTGGAAGGGGATGCCTCCAGCGCCTCCTACTTCCTCGCGGCGGGCGCCATCAAGGGCAAGGTGCGGGTCACCGGTATCGGCAAGCACAGCATTCAGGGTGATATTCACTTCGCCGATGTGCTGGAGAAGATGGGCGCGCGCATCACCTGGGGCGATGATTTTATCGAGGCGGAGCAGGCACCGCTGCACGGAGTGGATATGGACATGAACCATATTCCCGATGCGGCCATGACCATCGCCGTTGCTGCGCTGTTTGCCGAGGGGCCGACCTCCATTCGCAATATCTACAACTGGCGGGTGAAGGAGACCGATCGTCTGCACGCCATGGCGACCGAGCTGCGCAAGCTGGGCGTCGAAGTGGAGGAGGGGCATGACTTTATCACCGTGACCCCGCCGACCCAGCTCAAGCATGCCGAGATCGATACCTACAACGATCACCGTATCGCCATGTGCTTCTCGCTGGTGGCGTTGTCGGATACCCCGGTCACCATCAATGATCCCAAGTGCACCTCGAAGACCTTCCCGGATTACTTCGACAAGCTGGCCAGTATCAGCCAGCGTGGCTGATCACTGACAAACCCGTCATCACCGACGCTTCTGGCCCGCGCTGAGCGGGCCTTTTTGCCTTCCTCACCAGTATCGTCATTTCGCTTAGCATCATTTCAATAACTTGCAAGATTGTCATATAAAATAGTTTTGTGATTGCTGTAATTTCCTATTTACACATGCGTTGTCGCGGGCTATGTTGAGATTTCCTAATCGCAGTCATCTAGCAGGAAGCCTTGTCATGCAGCATCAAACCGACGACGTTCGTATCAGTGAAATCAAAGAGTTATTACCCCCGGTTGCGGTGCTTGAGAAGTTTCCGGCTACCGAGGTGGCCTCGTCCACCGTTTTTGAATCCCGTCAGGCCATTCACAATATCCTGGCTGGCGAAGATGATCGTCTGCTGGTGGTGATTGGTCCTTGCTCCATCCATGATCCGGTTGCCGCGCTGGAGTATGGCAAGCGCCTCAAGGCATTGCGCGACGAGCTGAAAGGTCAGCTGGAGATCGTGATGCGGGTCTACTTCGAAAAACCGCGCACCACAGTGGGCTGGAAGGGGCTGATCAACGATCCGTACCTCGACAATAGCTGCAAGATCAATGACGGTCTGCGCATTGGTCGCAAGCTGTTGCTGGATCTCAACGACATGGGACTGCCGACTGCCTCCGAGTTCCTCGACATGATCACCCCGCAATATGTGGCGGATCTGATGAGCTGGGGCGCGATCGGTGCCCGTACTACCGAATCCCAGGTACACCGCGAGCTGGCCTCCGGTCTCTCCTGCCCGGTGGGCTTCAAGAACGGCACTGACGGCACCATCAAGGTTGCCATTGATGCCATTGGCGCTGCCAGTGCGCCACACCACTTCCTGTCGGTCACCAAATACGGTCACTCCGCCATCGTGGCGACCCGCGGCAACCCGGACTGTCACATCATTCTGCGTGGTGGTCGTGAGCCAAACTACAGCGCCGCCCACGTGGACGAGGTAGTGAAGGGGCTGGAGAAGGCCGGTCTGCCGCAAAAGGTGATGATCGACTTTAGTCACGCCAACAGTAGCAAACAGTTCAAGAACCAGATGGTGGTGGCTGAAGATGTAGCCGGTCAGTTGCGTGCCGGCAGCAAAGCGGTGTTTGGTGTGATGGTGGAGAGCCATCTGGTGGAAGGGCGTCAGGATCTGGTGGAAGGGTGTGAACTCACCGTCGGTCAGAGCATCACCGATGCCTGCATCGGTTGGGCTGATACCGAAGTGTTGCTGCGCAACCTGGCGGATGCCGTCGCAACCCGTAACGCCCGTTAAAGCTATCCGCCGCTGGAACAGCAAGTGGCCGTTTGGCCAAATCGAATCCATAAAGCAAAAGCGCGACCCTCGGGTCGCGCTTTTTCATATGTGAAGTGGATTACCAGCGGTAGGTTTTCAGCAGCGCTTCCAGTTTCTGGCACTGCTCCACCAGCTGAATGCTGGCGAGGTTGGCGGCGTGTGCCTGACCCAGGGTGTCGTTGGAGGTGTTGCGAATATCGCTCACCGAGCTGTCTACCTCATGGCAGACCCTGTCCTGCTCTTCGGCCGACTGGGCCATCTGGGCGTTGAGGTCATTGATGCGGGCGATGCGCTCGATGATGTTCTGCATGGCTGCCAGGGTCGCTTCGGTCTTGCTGATGCTCTCATCGGCTTTGCTTTTTGCATCCCCGATCACCGTAACTGCGCTCTGGGCCTCATTTTGCAAGGCGGCGATCATCTGTGAGATCTCTTCGCTGGCGGCGCGGCTGCGGTTGGAGAGGGCCCGCACTTCATCGGCCACCACCGCAAAGCCACGGCCTTGCTCACCTGCCCGGGCCGCTTCAATCGCAGCGTTGAGGGCCAGCAGGTTGGTCTGATCGGCAATTCCCTTGATCACCTCGAGCACACCGTCAACCGCCAGGCAGCGGCTGTCGAGCTGCTGGATCACCTGATCCACCCGATCGATCTCTGCCGACATCTCGCCCATATCGGTGATGGAGTGCTGGGCGAGGCGGCTGGTGTCGGCGGCATCCTGATTGGTGAGGGCGGAGAGCTCGGCGCTATGGCGGGCATGTTCGCGCACTTCATGAGAGCTGGCGGCCAGCTCGCTGACGGCGGCAGCAACCTGGGTGGTCATCCCCTCTTGCTGGCGGGCCGAGTTTTCGGTCTGGGTCGCCACTTGACGGATCTGGTTTGATTCCTGATAGAGCTGGTGGGTTGCCCCTTCCACCTCCTGCAGGCTGTGGCGGAATCCCTGCACCATGTCATTGACGGCGCGGGTCATCTGGCCCAGTTCATCCCGGCTGTCATTGACCAGGGGGAGGGCGAGGTCGCGCTCTTTGGCCATCCGGATCATGGTGAGTTGCAACTGGCGTAGGGGGTGTTTCACGTAGCGTTGCAATACCCACCAGAGCAAGCCGAAGCCGAGGCTGAAGACGGCGGCCAGGCTGCCACTCAGGATCAGGTTGTTGTGGCGGATCTCGCCGAAGGTGTGGCTGAGGTCATAACTGATCCGCACAGCCCCCATCACGGTCCCCTCATTGACCTGATGACAGGTGAGGCACTGGGTGCCGCGATACTCCTTGTAGGCTTTGAACGGTTTGATCAGGGTGAGCCGGTTGCCCTGCTGCTCCAGAATGGCTTCGCCCTGATTGATGGCACGCTCATCGAGGGGATCCTGCGCTTTCTGATCCGGATGACCCGGGCCAAACAGGTTGCTTACTGCTGGTGCGCGCACCAGACGGGCCTCAACGATGCCCGCTTCACTCTTGAGTTTGGTCTGCACTATCTGCCGGTTGGCCATGCCACCTGTCATCATCAGCACGTTCACCTGATCCATATAGGTGTTGGCCATGCTCTCAACTTTCTCCTCTGCCAGCCGGATGGCGAGATCCCGTTGCAGCCAAGCGGAGAGTTCGAAGCAGAGGCCAAAGGTAGTGCTGATGACCAGCGCAAGAGGGAGGAATATTTTCCAGTTCAAGGAGAGGTTATGCATTTTGGGCAAGTTCCATGCGCTTGGTGTTGTTATGTGATCCCGTATCATCTTGATCGTAGACGAAGAAACGGCGGGAGATGGTTCTCTATCGGCACACGATAACCACTCTTGAGTAAATAATCTGTTAAGCAGATCGGTAATGCAGGTTGCCAAAATGCCTTTCGGGAGGGGCGCTGCTCCTCGGGTTGATCCAGAACAAATTGCCGGTAACGATAATCGTTATCATTGTCATTATTTGCTGATAATAGTGACCATCATGAATCTGACCCCTTCCATGACCGGCATTGCCACGCCGGATCCCCTCAAGTTTGCTTTTAGCGCCAAGACTTCGGCTCACGCCAGTCGGGGAGGGATGCGCCCCTTCCCGTTGGATGAGGCTGGCTGGCAGAGCTGGTGGCAGCGAGAGAGTGAAGCTGAGGAGCGCGCCCTCTACATCCACACTCCGTTTTGCCGAAAGCGCTGCAGCTTCTGCAATTTCTTTGAAAATGGCGCCAACCCGGCGCGGATCAACCGCTATGTCAACGCTTTGTGCGCCTCCCTTGCGCAGGCCGCTGACACCCCGCTGGCGCAGAGCATGCCGTTTTCAGCCGTCTATGTAGGGGGCGGTACGCCGACCGACATGAGCGCCGACGAGCTGGCCATGCTGGCCGCCGTGATCCGCCGTTTTCCGCTGGCGGCGGATGCCGAGGTGACGCTGGAGGGGCGCCTCAACGGCTTTGATGATGAGAAATGGCAGGTGGCGTTGGCGGGGGGCTTCAACCGCTTCTCCTTCGGGGTGCAGAGCTTTGATACCCGGGTGCGTCAGCAGGCGGCCCGTTTCGATGACAGGGAGACGCTACTGACCCGTCTGGGTGAGCTGACCCGGGATGATGCGGCTGTGATCGTGGCGGATCTCATCTTTGGTCTGCCCGGTCAGGATGATGCCGTGTGGCAGCAGGATATCCGCGATGTGATGGCGAGCGGTGTACACGGGGTCGATCTCTATCAGCTCATCGCCATGCAGGGCACCAATCTGGAGCGGGCGCAGGAGAAGGGCACCCTGGATTGGCTCGCCGATGGCCAGCAGCGGGCGGCCATGTATGCCTATGGCGGGGCGCAACTGGAAGCCCACGGCTGGGAGCGTCTATCTTGCAGCCACTGGCGGCGCAGTCCGGCCGAGCAGAGTCGTTATAACCAGATGGCCAAGCGCGGTGCGGAGATCCTCCCTTTTGGTGCCGGTGCGGGGGGCAGTATTCTTGGTCACGGCTTGATGTATGGGCGGGATCTGGCCCCCTGGCACGATGCGCTGGCCAGTGGCAAGCGGGCGCCCGGGATGGTGATGGGGCGCAATCCCAATGCAAGGATGGACGGTCTGCTGCGTGGCGCCCTCGACAGCGGTGTGCTGGCGCTGGATCGTCTGCCAGCGCCTTTGCTGACCCATCTGATGCCGCTTTTTTCCGCCTGGCAGCAGCACGGGCTGGCCGAGATCGAGAGCACACGGTTGCAACTCACCCTCGCCGGACGCTTCTGGAACGTCAATATGCAGGCTGGTTTGTTCGAGTTCTTGCAGCTCAATCCGCTTGATGGTTCTGCGCCGCCCAGCCATGGTACTGCCGCGGTACGCCATTCGCTGGTTTGAGCCCGAGCGGAGCATTTGCACGGAGCACTTGCATGGCTCCGAGCGATCCATAACGAAAGAGGGAGCCTTGCAGGCCCCCTCTTTTGGCTTGGCAGTTAGCGTCGCGCGAGCTTACTCGTCGCTGCTCTCCTGATAGCTGTCGCGCATTGCTTTGGGCAAGCGGCGCATTGGCGCAAAGCCGATATCCTCGCCCACAACTTCCCGCTTGCGGGACTTGTTTTGAGGAGCCTGGGCAGGATTTTTGCTGGCGTCACCCTTGGCTTTGCCCTTGCCCGCGGCTGGCTTGCCCTTGGCATTGCTGCTCTTGGCGTTGGCATGACCGCGAGCCCGAGGCGGGTTCTGCACCGGCTTGCTGCCCGGCAGAGTCTGGCGACTCGGCTTGCCGCTTGGCTCATACCCTTCCAGGATCTCCACGGTCAGGGATTGGCCGATCAGGGCTTCGATCGCCTTGAGCTGACCCAGCTCGTCCTGACTGACCAGCGAGATGGCCTCGCCGCCACGACCGGCGCGGCCGGTGCGGCCGATACGGTGGATGTAATCCTCCGCCATCTGGGGCAGTTCAAAGTTGATCACGTAGGGCAGTTGATCGATATCGAGACCGCGGGCGGCGATATCGGTCGCTACCAGCACCCGCACCTCGCCACTGCGAAAATCGGCCAGCGCCCGGTTGCGGGCTCCCTGGCTCTTGTCACCGTGGATCGCCACGGTATTGAGACCATCTTTTTGCATCTGCTGGGCGAGGCGGTCGGCGATCTGCTTGGTGCGGACAAACACCAGCACCCGCTGCCAGTTGCCACGGCCAATCATGTGGGAGAGCAGCTCGCGGCGGCGTTCCCGATCCACCTGAATGATGCGCTGGGTCACCTGCTCGGCGGCAGTATTGCTGGGGTCCACCTCGATCAGGGTGGGGTCGTTCAGCAGATCGTCCGCCAGCGCCTTGATGTCGTTTGAGAAGGTGGCAGAGAAGAGCAGGGTTTGCCGCTCTGCAGGCAGCGCCTTCATGATGCGGCGGATGTCGACGATAAAGCCCATGTCGAGCATGCGGTCCGCTTCATCCAGCACCAGCACTTCCAGCTGGCTCAGGGTCAGGGCGCCCTGGGTCAGCAGATCCAGCAGACGGCCCGGGGTGGCGACCAGAATGTCCACCCCCAGCTTGATGGCGTCCAGATTGGGCTTGATGCTGACACCGCCATAGGCGATCAGAGTCTTGAACGGCAGGTGGTGGGCATACTTGATGATGCTCTCGCCCACCTGTGCCGCCAGTTCACGGGTCGGGGTCAGTACCAGTGCGCGCACCTGACGACGGCCACGACCGTGGTTGGCCAGCAGACGCTGCAACATCGGCAGGGTGAAACCGGCCGTTTTGCCTGTGCCTGTCTGAGCGCCGCCGAGCACATCCTGACCGGCCAGAATGGCCGGAATCGCTTGCTGCTGGATGGGGGTTGGCTGTTCGTAACCCAGCTCCTTGACGGCCCGCAGAATATGCGGAGACAGACCCAGTTCGTTGAATGACATGTTCGAGAGAAACTCCTGAGATGAGCCTTTGGCTCAACGGGCAGCCAGCATGTTGGGGCCAGCCACGATATGGAAAAGATAGTGGGGCCGTAATATAGCAAAAGAGCGGCCGCTGCGCAGTAGCTGTCGCACCGGCCGCCACACAATCGTTCAACGCAGTGGCGTAAAACGGCTCAGGAGAGTCAGAGTATCTCGCGGATCTGCTCGGCCAGACTCTCCGGTTTGGCCTGGGGGGCGAAACGCTCCACCACGTTGCCATCGCGGTCGATCAGGAACTTGGTGAAGTTCCATTTGACGTTTTCCAGCCCAAGAAATCCCGGTTTCTGTTGCTTGAGCCACCGGTAGAAGGGGTGGGCATGCTCACCGTTGACATCGCACTTGGCCATGATGGGGAAGGTGACCGGATAGTCGAGGGAGCAGAAGCGGGCGATCTCGTCCGCATCCCCCGGCTCCTGCTGACCGAACTGGTTGCAGGGGAAGCCCAAAATCACCAGCCCCTTGGGGCCGAGCTCCCGATAGAGCGTTTCCAGCCCTTCATATTGGGGAGTAAAGCCGCAGCGACTGGCCACGTTGACCACCAGCACTACCTTGCCCGCCAGTTGAGTTAGCGGGTAGGGGGTTCCATCCAGTCGTTGCAAAGTGAGATCGGGCAGAGGCATATGAAGATCCTTTCGTGGGTGATGCGCGGGTTGTGCCGTGAGTGGTTCGGTCGGTGACAGAGACAAGCGCCGGATGAACAGCAACATGGCGATGCGGATACGGTATCGGCTGGCTCTTGGCACCGCAAGGAGGCCGCGGCGCCTCCTCGTCCCGATTGCAAGGGCCATCACAGTTTCGACATCCAACACGCCTGTTGGCGGAGCGGGATCACAACTGGCGATAAAAAGCGGGGAGGCGAGCAGCAACTCGCGTATTGATGTTGGGACTTCTCAAGAGAAGCAAACCGGTTTGTGACTTTGCCGGTAAGTCGCTACAAAGCGCCCTATTTCCACTCATTGTGAGCCAATCTTGGACTATCAAGCTGCCATGGATGCCATTTACACCCGGGGATGGGTGATAGTGGATGATTTTTTGACCGCCGCCGAGGTGGATGCCCTTAAAGCCTGTTTGCCAGGCGAATGGCAACCGGCCGGGATCGGCCGTGACGCCCTGCATCAGGGCAATCCCGACATTCGCCGTGACCAGATCCACTGGCTGGAGCCCTCCCTCGGTGCGCCGGTGGCTGACTACCTCGCCCGGATGGAGTCCCTGCGTCTTGCCGCCAACCGGATGCTGATGCTGGGATTGTTCGACTACGAGGCCCACTTCGCCCGCTATCGCAGCGGGGATTTTTACGCCACCCATCGGGATGCCTTTGCCGGTCGTTCCAACCGCCGTCTTACCACCGTGTTTTACCTCAACAACGACTGGCTGCCCGAAGCGGGTGGAGTGCTGCGCATGTATGACGACAAGGAGCAATTTCTGATGGATGTCAGCCCCAAGGGGGGGCGGCTGGTCATGTTTCTCTCCGAGGAGTTTCCCCACGAGGTACTGCCTGCCAATCAGGAGCGCTACAGCATTGCCGGCTGGTTTCGGGTCAATGGCAACGGCATGGGAAGGGTCGATCCCCCGCGCTGAGGTGCAATGTGTCCCGATTTTGACACAGGGGAGACTTTTCACTGCAAGAAGTGGGGTCATGGGTCTCCCATCAGCTGACAAGGGTTGATCTCCCTTGCTACACTGGCGCGCACTTATGTTCGTATCTGGCTTCGTCCGGTTTTTATGGTGGTTGGCTTATCAAATGGTCATGACGAGGCCGCTTTTCCCAAGGGATCACATCTAATGAAGAACATGCATGTCTTGCTGCTGTGCGGCGGCGGTGGCTCCGAGCACGAGGTTTCTCTGCGCAGCGCCAATTTCCTCGAGCAACAACTGGGCCTTCTGCCCGGTGTCGAAGTGACCCGCGTCGAGATGTTCGCCGATCGCTGGCTCAGTGCCGATGGCCGCGAGTGCAAGCTGGGGCTCGACAAGCTGCTTTCGTTTGACAGCGTGGCCCGTCCGGTGGATTACGTGGTGCCCTGCATCCACGGCTACCCGGGTGAGACCGGCGATCTGCAATCCTTCCTCGAGCTGGCCGGATTGCCTTATCTCGGTTGCGATGCCGAGGCGAGCAAGATCTGCTTCAACAAGATCAGCACCAAGTTGTGGCTCTCCGCCATCGGCATTCCCAACACCCCATACCTGTTCCTGACCGAGCAAAATGAGGCGGCGCTTGCCGAGGCCAAAGCCGCGCTGGCCAAGTGGGGCAAGGTCTTTATCAAGGCTGCCTCCCAGGGCTCTTCCGTTGGCTGCTACTCCGCCAGCAACGAAGCGGATCTGGTAAAAGGCATTGCCGATGCCTTCGGTTACTCCGAACAGGTACTGATTGAGAAGGCGGTCAAGCCGCGCGAGCTGGAAGTGGCGGTTTACCAGTATGGTGACGAGCTGGTGGCCACCTATCCGGGCGAGATCTGCGTGCCGCAGGACAAGTTCTACACCTATGAAGAGAAGTACAGCAGTGCCAGCCATACCGAGACGGCACTGCGTGCCGAGGGGCTGACCGAGGCGCAGGCTGAAGCTATTCACGAGTATGCCCTCAAGGCGTTCCGTCAGCTGAAACTGACCCATCTCTCGCGCATCGACTTCTTCCTGACCGAGGAGGGGGAGATCCTGCTGAATGAAATCAACACCTTCCCGGGCATGACCTCCATCTCCATGTTCCCGAAACTGCTGGAGCATCACGGCCACCGCTTCGCCGACTACCTTGAGCAGATCCTGCGCAAGGCCAGCTAAGCGCGCTCTCCCGCTCGCGGGATGAAGCAGGACCCAATAAAAAATCCCCGCCAATTGGCGGGGATTTTTTATGTCTTTATCAAGCGGGGCAGGCCAGCTTGAAGGGATAAACAGGCGGGGATGACTCTTCCCCGCCTGTTGCTACCTGTGGGTGTTACCGGCGGTTAGCCGCGAGCCACCCGAAAGCGCACGCTGCGGGAGTGGCACGGCGCCAGCTCGCCAAACTCGCCAGCGGCCAGTTCAAGGGGCAGGGGCTGCTCGTCCATCCGCACCGCTTGCCAGTCGTTCAGGGCGTGTTCGCCGCTCACTTTGCCACCCTCCAGTACCGCCTGCTCGCTCGGGTTGTAGACCCGGATCACCAGCGCCTCTTCATCTTCGGCTTTCTTCAGGGCGCTCAGCACCGGACCGGAGGGATCCATGGTGAGCAGGCTGAAGTGGAGCGGGGTGGTGAAGCTTGCCTTGTTGAGCTTCATGGCATCGAACGGGATCTTGTTGTAGCAGCGCACCGGGGTGAGGTAGCTGCGCGCCGCCTGCATCACGTTGGCGCTGATGTGATCGCCGGCAAACGCCAGCAGGCTGAAACGGCAGCTGAGCTTGCCACGCACCTGGGAGTCCGGGGTCGGCAGCTTGATGCCGGAGGGGCGACCCGGGCGCAGCAGCAGCTCCTCTTTACCGAGTACACCGACCCCGCGCAGCAGGGTGAGTGCCAGGGTGTCGCACTGCTCACCGATCACTTCAAACTCGCGCAGACCGTCGCTCAGCACCGCCAGTCCCTGCTTGCCATCTTGCAGGGCGACGAAGTTCATCAGCTGCCAAACCGGAATGGGAGCCTCTTTCCACCCCTCCGCTTCCCAGTTCGCCATGGCGCTGTCGCGGGTGGGGCGGGTGATGCAGCCAAACTGGTTATCGGAAACCACGGTGTCGCTCGGGAAGGGGGTGGGGATCAGCACCCGCACTCTGTGATCATCGGCCTGATTGTCGAGCTCCAGCTCGATATCGATACGCGGGCTCTGATGCGCCAGGGTGATGCGGCAGATGACATCAAGGTGGCCGCTGCACTGGCGGCTGGCCCGCTCGGCTAGGTTGGCCGGCAAGACCATGCGCAGTTTGAGGGTTGCGATGCTCTGCCACGCTTCATGGGTGACCTCACGGGTCACCGCAAACTCGGTGGAGTAACGCAGCCACTCGTCCCGCGATGGCGAGTAGTCATACTCGTCGCCATCGTCGGAGCCCTCTTCCAACGTGAGCACCTGATCAAAGGTGGTGCCGCGCAGCTTGTCCAGGATCTGCAAAGTGCCGTTGTCATTGAGGGCGATGCGGTAAAAATCGTTCTCCAGCAGCTCGCCGCTGGCCGTCACCGGCTGCTCCAGTCCCGGCTGATTGCCCTCGATATGCAGAGTGCAGTAGCCCATGGCCGGCAGCGGATGGCAGAGCTGGATGTCGTACTCCATAAAGGGGTCGTAGTTGCCGTAGTGCACGATCTGTCTGTCCACCAGACCCGGGTCAATCTCGCGTCTGGCGCGAATGAAGTAGGGGACCGGCTGGCCTGCATCGTCGCGCAGGGCAAAGGATTGGGCGCGAATGCGGATACTGGTATTGATCACCTCCTGACGAGGGAAGGGCATCAGGTTGAACAGGCAGAGTTTGTCGGCCACCTGTACCCCGTCTTCACAGAGCTCCACCGGCATGTTGTCGACAATCTTGCGCATGTAGAAGCGGATCAGGTTCTCGGCCATGTCGTCGGCCAGAATGAAGCGGGTCATCACCTCCTGATGCACCTTGTCGCTGCAGCAGCAGCCGATGCTGTCATGGGCGTGGTTCTTCATGATCTCCTTCCACATCTTCTCCAAAAGCCCGTGGTGGTACTCGAAGCCGAGCGCCCAGGCGATGCTCGCCAGCGGTTCGAGGATGTTGACGATCTTGTTCTCGATGGCGGCATGGGCCAGCTTGATGTCCATCCGGGTGGAGGAGATGGTGCGGTGTACCCGCATGTATTTGCCGTCGTTGAACTCCCCCTTGAGGGTGGCCAGCTGGTCGCGGCACGCCTCGATGTGCTCGAAGACCTGCTCGAAGCGGCTCATGTGGAATTCACGCAGGGGGTAGATCTCCCGCAGCTTGTCGATGATGGCGAAGATGTTCTGTTGCAGCGGCATCTGGTCGTGGCCGTTGGGCAGCAGGATATCCTTGGTCACCGACGCCTTCTCCAGCACCTCAAAGTAGGATTCGAGCCGCTTGCGCAGACCCGCCTCATCTTCCGGCAGGTACTTGCCGATGGCGTAGCCGAGCGGCAGTACCTGGGCGGTCACCTCGCTGCCATCGTTGCTTTGCCAGAGAAACTCGGTCTTGTCGGTGCCGTGACGCTCGGAGCAGCCGCGCCAGAACATGGCCCGATCGATCCCGAAGCCGTTGAAGATGTGGGGTAGCTGGGAGGACATGCCGAACGAATCGGGCAGGTAACCGATCTTCATCGGCTCGCCAAGGCTAAGGCAGTCGCGCATCCCGTAGAGCAGGTTGCGCAGGATGGACTCGCCGCTCACCTGCATGGTATCGGTCTGGGTGTACCAGGGCCCGATGATGAGCTTACCCGCTTCCACCAGCGCCTTCACCCGGGCCTTGTTCTCGGGCTGGATGGCGAAGTAATCCTCCAGCACCGCGGTCTGGCCGTCCAGCACATAGAACTTGTAGTCGGGGTCGGATTCAAGACGCGCCAGGATCTCCGCCATATTGTTGACCAGCAGGATGCGGGACTCCTCGGTGGTGAAATACCACTCCCGATCCCAGTGCATGTGCGGCGTGATGTGAACTCGTGAAACTGTCATGACAATGATCCTTTGCTGACGCACGGCGGCCTTTGCCTGCCGTGCGGAAAAATAGTCTGTTGAAAAAGTGGTGGTGAAGATGCGCCTTACTCTGCGGCGACCACCTGATAGGTGCCGCGCTGCATGGCGTGACGGCGCCAGCCGATCAGCACCACAGTGGAGATAAGGGTGCCCACCAGTGCCGCACCGAGCCAGACGGCGGCAGCCATCAGGGCGCCATGGCCACCATCGTGGAGCAGGAACAGGGAGAAGATGCCGGCCCCCGGGGTGGAGAGACCAATCCCCATGGCTCCCACCATGGCGCCGGTGACCACCGAGCCTGCGAGGAAGGAGCCGATCACCCGGATTGGATCTTCGATGGCCATCGGAATGGCGCCCTCGGTGATCCCCGCCAGCCCCAGCAGCCAGGTGGACTTGCCGGTCTCGATCTCGAAGGTCTGGAACAGGCGCGGCGCCAGCAGGGTGGAGAAGGTGACGGTAAAGGCCGAGACCATCTTGACCGCGCCGAAGATGGCGTAGGGGCCGTAGACCCCGTTGGCCATGGCGCCGAGGCAGAAGGCGTAGGCCGCCTTGTTGACCGGGCCACCCAGGTCAAACGAGCACATAAAGCCGAGCAGGGCGCCCAGTACCAGCGCATTGGTGCCGGAGAGGCCGTTGAGCCACTCGGTAAGGCTGTTGTTGAGCCAGGCCACCGGCTGGCCGATGACAAACAGCATCAGGCTGCCCGCCACCAGAGTGCCGATTACCGGATAGAGGTAAAAGGTGAGAAAGCCGTTGAAGTTGGGGCTAAGGCGCACATGCTGCTTGACCCAGCGCATCAGGTAACCGGCGATAAGACCACCGACCACACCGCCGAGAAAACCGGAGCCAATCATGTTGGCGGCCAGTCCCGCTGCAAAGCCCGGGCCCAGCGCCGGTTTGTCTGCCAGCGAATAGGCGGTATAGGCCGCCAGCACCGGCACCATCAGGGTGCCCAGCATGCCGCCGCCTAGCTTGCGGTACATCCAGAGCCAGGAGTTCTCGGTATCAAACAGATGCTGCAGGCCGAAGATCTGGGCCAGCAGCACAGAGACGGCGAGCACGGTACCGCCCGCCACGATCAGCGGCACGGCAAAGGAGATGCCGCTCAGCAGCGCCTGCTTGAGCTCGGTCTTGAGGCCCACCTTTTTGCCGCTTGGAGCATCGCTCTGGCTGGGGTTGGGCGTCGGGGTGGTGCGCCCAGCCTTGGCCGCGTCCAGCGCATCATTGAGGATCCGCTCGGCATGGCGAATGGGTTCGGCCACCGGCGTCTCGATCCGGGGGATACCGGCGAAACGCTCCTGCTCCTTGATGGCCACCTCGGCGGCGAAGATGCAGGCCACCGCAGCATCGAGCGCCTCTTGCGGCAGGCGATCCTCAATGCCGTTGGCACCCTGCTTTTCGACCAGTACCCGAATGCCCAGCTTGCGCCCCGCCTTTTCCAGATACTCGGCGGCCATATAGGTGTGGGCGATCCCCGCCGGGCAGGCGGTGACACAGACCACAGTGGGTTTATTTGTATCTAAGTTGTCTTCTTTTTCTGGTTGCTTGCCGCTATCCCCTTCACCATCGAGCAGCGCCATCAGTTGCTCGGCACTTTGGGCTGCCAGCACCGCCTCGCGGGTATCGTCATCCACCAAGGCGGTGGTGAGGGTGGTGAGCAGCTGCATGTGGGTGGAGCCCGCCTGATCGGTTGGGATCGCCAGCATGAAGATCAGGTTGACAGGCTCGGGACCGTCGATCCCCTCCCAGCCCAGCTCCTCGCTCAGGGTCGCGACGGCAAAGGCCGCTTCGCGCACCGCATCGCACTTGCCGTGGGGCACTGCCAGCCCTTCGCCAAGGGCGGTGGGGCCCTGTGCCTCGCGGGCCATGACCGCGGCCAGAAAGGCGGCCTTGTCGTGCAGCTTGCCGGCCTGATCGAGCCGATCAGCCAGGGCATGAATGGCCGCATCCCGATCGGCAAACCGGGTTTGCAGCGTGATGAGATGGGGGCCGGTAAGACTGGTCAGATTCATGATGATCCTCTGTCAGGTTGGCTTGCCAGCAAGCCGTCATGGTGAAAGTGACAGCGATGCTAACAAACCGGCCGACTGATTTTTGTGAGTGGTATCATACAATTCACTATTTGTATTGTTTTTGTATTGTTTGGTCAAGGTGATTTGTTAGGTCAAATGAGGCTGAGCCGTTTTGTCTGCCGGGTAACTGGGGTAGAATGACGCCTCTTCCATTTATCATGGCGCAGAGCCGACGAGGTGGCCTTTCGTGTCGAAAAAACCTATGTATCGCCAGATAGCCGACACCATCCAGCAGTGGATTGCGCAAGGGGAGCTGGCCCCCGGCGATGCCCTGCCCACCGAAGCCGAGCTGCGCGAGCAGTTCGGGGTGAGCCGGGTGACGGTGCGCCAGGCCCTCAAGCAGCTGACCGAACTCAACGTCATCGAGAGCATTCAGGGCAGCGGCAGCTATGTGCGGCAGGAGAAGGTGAACTACGACATCTATCAGCTCACCAGCCTCTATGAGAAGGTGACCGATCCGGCGGCCGAGACCCACAGTGACATTCTCGCCTTCGAGGTGATCAAGGCGAGCAGTGAGTTGGCCGAGCGGCTCAATCTGCTGGAAGGGGCGCTGGTCTACTACGTCAAGCGGGTGCGCTTTATTCGCCAGATCGCGGTAACGCTGGAGGAGACCTGGATGCCGCTCGCCCTCTTCCCCGATCTCAGCTATGCGGTGATGCAGGGCTCCAAGTACCACTACATCGAAGAGGTGAAGCAGCTGGTGATTGACCGCAGCGAGCAGGAGATCATTCCGGTGCTCCCCTCGGCGCAGGTGGTGGAGGCGCTCGGTATCGACCCTGCCAAGCCCATTATCGAGAAGGTCTCCCGTGGCTTCTTGCAAGATGGCACCGTGTTCGAGTTCAGTCGCAACTTCTTCAAGAGCGATGATTACAAGTTCACCCTGGTGGCGCGCCGCGCCAAGGGGTGAGCGGGCGGCAGCACCCGAGATAAAAAAGGCCACCACCGTGTTTGCGGTGGTGGCCTTTTTGTTTGACCGATTAACGGGTCGATGCCGGGCTAAATAGCAGATTGGCTGGTGGTTTGATGCTGCTGATCTACTGCGCTGAGTCTTTGATAACTTCCTCGACCCGCACCTGCAGGCTCCCTTGTGCCAGGGTGGTGACGAGCTGATCGCCGCTGCTGACCTGATCGGTGCGGCTGATGACTTCGCCACGCGCAGTGCGGGTGATGGAGTAGCCGCGCCCCAGGGTGGCGAGCGGGCTTACCCCGTCGAGGCGGGTGGTGAGCATGGCGAGGCGGTGACTGGCAAGGTTTTGCCGCTTGGCAATCAGGGCATAGAGTCGCTCCTCGGCCAGCTGGTGGCGGCGCTTGCCAGCTGCCAAGAGGCGCTCCGGGCTCTTGCCCTGCAGGCGCAGCTCAAGGTTGGTGAGGCGCCGCTCACCCTGATGCAGCCGCTGGCGCAATAGCTGTTGCAAACGGGTGGAAAGCTCGTCGAGGCGCTGGGACTGCTGCTCCAGCCGCCGCTTCGGATCCTGATGGTCGAGCCGCTTTTGCAGCAGGATGAAATCGTGGCGGGCGGCGGTCTGCTGGCGGTTCATCGCCTGCAGCAGTCGCTGCTTGAGGTGGGCGAGGCGCTGGGCACGGGCGCTCTGATCCGGCGCCACCAGCTCGGCGGCAGCCGACGGGGTAGGGGCACGCAAGTCGGCGGCAAAGTCGCTGATGGTGACATCCACCTCGTGGCCCACCGCGCTCACCACAGGTATGGCGGAGTGGGCAATGGCGCGCGCCACCGCCTCTTCGTTAAAGCACCAGAGATCTTCGAGGGAGCCGCCACCACGGCCAACGATCAGTACATCCACCTCGGCGCGCTGGTTCGCTTTGGCGATCGCCGCGACGATCTGGCTGATGGCGGCGCTGCCTTGTACCTGCGTCGGGTAGATAAAGATCGGTAGATCCGGCGCACGCCGTTTGAGCACGGTGAGCATATCGTGCAAAGCCGCGCCGGTGGCGGAGGTGATAAGGCCCACCGCCCGCGGTTCGCGGGGCAGCGGCCGCTTGCGGCTTTCGTCAAACAGCCCCTCGGCGCCGAGGCGGCGCTTGAGCTCTTCAAAACGCAGGGCCAATACGCCGTCGCCCGCCGGCTGCATCGACTCGATGATCAGCTGGTAGTCGCCGCGCGGCTCATAGAGAGAGACTCGCGCCTGCACCAGCACCTGCATGCCATCCTGCGGGCGAAACGCCACCCGCCGGTTATTGCCCTTGAACATGGCGCAGCGCACCTGCGCCGACATGTCCTTGAGGGAGAAGTACCAGTGGCCGGAGCTTGGCATCGCCAGATTGGAGAGCTCGCCGGTCAGCCACACCAGCCCCAGATCCTGCTCCAGGATCATGCGCACGGCGCTGTTGAGGCGGGTGACGGTAAAGACCTGCTGCTCGCGGCCGTTCGCCGCACTGGATGGGGTAAATCGGTTCAATGGCGTACCTGTGGTCTGCTCCGGCGGGGCCGGGATAAAACGATGGCCGCTATCTTAACCCGAAACAGGGGGAGGGCGTTAAGCAGGAGGCGCCAGCAGCAGAAAAGCAAGATTGGAAACGCTGCCGTTTATCCGGGCAGGCAGTATGGCTCCCGATAAAAGCCCTCGCGCTTGCCCGCATCTGGCCAAGTTGCGGCTTGTCTCGATGCCGTTGATATCTCAGGTGCTGCTGATGTTCACGGCGCCACCATCTTGACCAGCGTTCACTCGCCCCCTGTTTGGAGTAGCTTATGAATCCTTCAACCCGCTTAAGTTTGACGACCCGTTTGCTGCACTGGTCGGTTGCCTTGCTGATGATTGGCCTGACCCTTGTGGGTTATCTGATGGTTAAATTTGAAATATGGGATCTCTATGCCCTGCATAAATCTCTGGGGGTGATTGCACTGATCTTGATCCTGCCCCGCGCCATTCTCCGCCTTGTTAGAGGGTGGCCTGAGCCTGTGCGTCAATATCCTGTTTACGAGGCATTGGCAGCCAGGGCGATCCACTGGGGTTTGCTGATTTCAACGCTGCTTATTCCGGTGTCCGGTCTCTGTTATTCCGCAGCGGCTGGCCGAGGTGTCGCGATATTTGGCTGGTCTATTATCCCGATGAATCCAGATATCCATGATCCTGCCAATGTGATTCCATTCAGTGAATCCGTTCGGGATATTGCTCACACAGTCCATATATATTTGCCATATATCATGCTGGCATTTTTGTTGGTGCACATTGTCGGGGCGTTGAAACATCATCTGCTGGATAAAGATAATACCTTGCTGCGGATGGTGGGGCGAAAATAATAAAGATAGTCAACCCTTGTTGTTCCAGAAAATATATATTGGCAGCGGGCGAAATTTATTATCCAGACCGAGCAAAGGAGATTGAGAAGATAATGATACCGGTGCGAGTGGTCGCCGCGAGGGCAAGAGAGAATACAAGGACACAAGACAAGGGGAGGGGGGTCAGAGGCCGCTTGCTCCTTGAGCCCCTGTCGATCATCCCGTTGCATGGGGGTTGGGCTGTGTCGGCACCTACCGGTTTTGCATAAATCACCGGTTAGCCAACTCTTTTGCCCCGAAATGGCGCTTTTCGTACTGATAATCTTGGTTTTTTGGCGTTTTGGCCGCCTAAAAGAGGGCTATGCCATAAAAAATTCAAAAAACTTCTTTACCAGTGACCAATGCGTGAGTAAACTTCGTCGGCAATATTTTACACCCCCACTTCCTCAACGGTGAGATATTGCCATGCTCAGGATTGCCAAAGAAGCGTTAACCTTCGACGATGTACTGTTGGTTCCCGCCCACTCCGAAGTTCTTCCCAATACTGCCGATCTGCGTACCAAGCTGACCTCCGCCATCAGCTTGAACATCCCGATGATCTCCGCTGCCATGGACACAGTGACCGAAGCCCGTCTGGCTATCGCACTGGCCCAGGAAGGCGGTATCGGCTTTATCCACAAGAACATGTCCATCGAGCAGCAGGCTGCCGAAGTGCGCAAGGTCAAGAAGTACGAGAGCGGCGTGGTCACAGACCCCGTCACCGTGCGCCCTGACATGACCATCGCCCAAATCAAGGAGCTGAGCCACAAGAATGGCTTCGCCGGTTACCCCGTGGTGACTGACGGCAATCAGCTGGTCGGTATCATCACCGGCCGTGACGTGCGCTTCGTGATTGACCTCTCCCAGACCGTTGAACAGATCATGACCCAGAAAGATCGTCTGGTCACCGTGCGTGAAGGTGCCCCTCGCGAAGAGGTGGTAGCCCTGATGCAAAAGCACCGTATCGAAAAAGTGCTGGTGGTGAACGCCGACTTCAAACTCAAGGGCATGATCACCGTTAAAGATTTCCAGAAAGCCGAGCGCAAGCCCCACGCCTGTAAAGATGACAAGGGTCGTCTGCGGGTCGGTGCTGCCGTTGGTGCCGGTGCCGGTAACGAAGAGCGCGTTGCTGCGCTGGTGGAAGCCGGTGTTGACGTGCTGCTGATCGACTCCTCCCACGGCCACTCCCAGGGCGTGCTGGATCGCATCAAGGCCACTCGCGACGCCTATCCGGATCTGCAGATCATCGGTGGCAACGTGGCGACCGCCGCGGGCGCCAAGGCGCTGGCTGCTGCCGGTGTCAACGCCGTCAAGGTCGGTATCGGCCCGGGCTCCATCTGTACTACCCGTATCGTGACCGGCGTGGGCGTGCCCCAGATCACCGCCATCTCCGACGCCGTTGACGCGCTGGAAGGCACCGGTATTCCGGTGATTGCCGATGGCGGTATCCGCTTCTCCGGCGACATCGCCAAGGCCATTGCCGCGGGCGCCAGCTGCGTCATGGTGGGCTCCATGTTCGCCGGTACTGAAGAGGCGCCGGGCGAGATCGAGCTCTATCAGGGTCGCTCTTTCAAATCCTACCGTGGAATGGGTTCTCTGGGCGCCATGTCCAAAGGCTCCAGCGACCGCTACTTCCAGACCGACAACGCCGCCGACAAGCTGGTGCCGGAAGGCATCGAAGGCCGCGTGCCGTACAAGGGTCGCCTCAAAGAGATCATCCACCAGCAGATGGGCGGCCTGCGCTCCTCCATGGGTCTGACCGGCAGCGCCACCATCGACGACATGCGCACTAAAGCTGAGTTCGTGCGCATCTCCGGCGCCGGGATGAAAGAGTCCCACGTCCACGATGTGACCATTACCAAAGAAGCCCCCAACTATCGGATGGGCTGATAAAACGGGGCCCTGCGCCCCGTTTTTCCACCCTTTTTTTATCCCGTGCCCTTTGTGACAACATCAGCCTGATGCAGGAATAAAATGACTAAAGACATTCACCAGCACCGTATCCTTATCCTCGACTTCGGTTCCCAGTACACCCAGTTGATCGCCCGCCGTGTGCGCGAAATCGGCGTTTACTGCGAACTGTGGGCCTGGGACGTAACCGAAGAGCAGATCCGCGAATTCAATCCGAGCGGCATCATCCTCTCCGGCGGCCCCGAGTCCGTGACCGAAGCGGGCAGCCCGCGCGCCCCCGAGTATGTGTTCAACGCCGGTGTCCCTGTGTTCGGCATCTGCTATGGCATGCAGACCATGGCCGAGCAGCTGGGTGGCAAGGTGCAATCCTCCACCGAGCGTGAATTCGGTTACGCCAAGGTGGAAGTGCTGGGCGAAGCTGGCAAGAGCAGCGCCCTCTTGCGCAATATCGAAGATGCCATCGCCGACAACGGCAATGCCCTGCTGGATGTCTGGATGAGCCACGGTGACAAGGTCACCACCATTCCGGCCGACTTCACCACCATCGCCCAGACCCCGACCTGCCCGCACGCAGCCATGGCGTGTGAGGCCAAGCGCTTCTACGGCGTGCAGTTCCACCCGGAAGTAACCCACACCCGTCAGGGTGCCCGCATGCTGGAGCACTTCGTCAAAGATATCTGCGGCTGCGAATGCCTCTGGACCCCGGCCACCATCATCGACGACGCCGTCGCCCGCATCCGCGAGCAGGTGGGTGACGATAAAGTGATCCTCGGCCTCTCCGGTGGTGTCGACTCCTCCGTGGTCGCCATGCTGGTGCACCGCGCCATCGGCGATCGCCTGACCTGCGTCTTCGTTGACAACGGTCTGCTGCGTCTGAACGAAGGCGAGCAGGTGATGGAGATGTTTGGTGACCACTTTGGTCTGAACATCATCAAGGTTGAAGCGGAAGATCGCTTCCTCTCTGCCCTGGCCGGTGTTGACGAGCCGGAAGCCAAGCGCAAGATCATCGGCCGCGTCTTCGTTGAAGTGTTTGATGATGAAGCGAAAAAGCTGAAAAACGCCAAGTGGCTGGCACAAGGCACCATCTATCCGGACGTTATCGAATCCGCTGCCAGCAAGACCGGCAAAGCCCACGTCATCAAGTCTCACCACAACGTCGGCGGCCTGCCGGAAGAGATGAAGATGGGTCTGGTCGAGCCGCTGCGCGAGCTGTTCAAAGACGAAGTGCGCCGCGTTGGTCTTGAGCTGGGTCTGCCCTACGACATGCTCTACCGTCACCCGTTCCCGGGCCCGGGTCTGGGCGTGCGCGTCCTTGGGGAAGTGAAGAAAGAGTACTGCGATATTCTGCGCCGCGCCGATGCGGTCTTTATCGAAGAGCTGCGCAAAGCCGACCTCTACAACCAGGTCAGCCAGGCGTTCGCCGTCTTCCTGCCGGTGCGCTCCGTTGGCGTGATGGGCGATGGTCGCAAATATGACTGGGTCATTGCCCTGCGTGCCGTCGAAACCATCGACTTTATGACCGCCCACTGGGCTCACCTGCCGTACGACTTCCTCGGTCACGTATCGAATCGCATCATCAACGAGATCAACGGTATCTCCCGCGTGGTGTACGACGTCTCCGGCAAGCCGCCCGCAACCATCGAATGGGAATAAGCGGCTCACGCCCTTCTGCCCTTCGAGCATAAAAATGCAAAAAGACGCCCTTGAGGCGTCTTTTCTTTTCTCAATCGTTTGCGCAACACATCTTCTTTTTTCTAGCAGCTTTTTCGCCACCTTGCCCCTGTTATATGTGACAGGGGCATTTTTGCCATCCCGCACTAGGCTCTCTCATGCCAATTGAGCCCGCAGTCAACAGCGGCTTGTGGCAAGGGGGAGGGTTTATCCAGTTGCAGATAGCTGCGCAAATTTGCCCATCGTCATCGCGCCAACCGGCACTGATGACACCCCGGTGGAGACCGGAAACCACTTGAATCAACGGGGCGCAGCCCGAACGGCCAAACGAGTCGGGATCATAGAGCACGGAGAGTTTGATATGTCAGAACAAGCAGTGTTGGTTGGTGGATGGACCGCATATCACAAGCTGACCGCCGAGGATCAGGCGGTATTTGATCAGGCGCTGAAAGGATTTGTGGGGGTGCAATATGTACCCTTTGAAGTCTCCACCCAGGTGGTGGCTGGCACCAACTACCGCTTCAAGTGCAAGAGCACTGTGCCGCTCGCCCAGCCGATCCATGGCGAAGCCGTGGTGCAGATCTTCCAGTCTCTGGATGGCTCGGCCCATATCACCTCCATTACCCCGATCTGATCGGGTTGCGGGCAAGGTGGGGAGGTAAAATCTCCTAACCGGTTTGCTCCAAAGCCTGGATATAAAAAGACGCCTTAGGGCGTCTTTTTATATCCAGGCCCTAATGTCGTCAGCTTATTGATTGGATTGCTAAGAAAAATTATAGGTATTTAGCAGATCAAAGAGTGTTATTCAATGGCACTAGCATTGTAATTCATTCATTGTTTTATTTAAAATAAAAGTTGTGTTATAAGAATAGGTTAAAATACCTGTGGATGTCTGGTAAGATTATGGTTTTAAAATATATTTTTGGCGGTTATAAAGACGGGGGAGTTATACTGATGACTCTACTCGCTGATTTACATAGCCTATTACACAATAACTGTTAGAACAAACAATATGCTCTGTCTCGACTTGCCAAACTCAATGTACGTTGTATGGGAAAGCATTGTGAACTTCCTTAATTCGTCCTTTATAAGCGCGTTTTTATCCGCGCTAGCTGGCGCGGGACTCGGCGTTTGGGGGGCGCAAAAACTTGCGGAACGATCGGCTAGGGCCAAAGAGCTCCTTGAAGCATTACGACAGGCAAATGCTATAGTCGTTTTAGCATCGACAATTGCTAATCAAGCTCTTTCGGTAAAGAAGCAGCAAATTAAGCCACTCTCTGACCAATATTTTAAAGATCGTGAGGTTGCCGAAGCCTTACAGAGTAACTTTGTAGGCGTTGCGCCTGTGCAGCCTATCAGCTTCCAAATTCAACTAACGAAGATCACTCCGCTGACTCTTCCAATCGAAACACTCAAGAACTTGACGTTTTCCGCCCAACTCATGCCTGGACGGGCACTAGCACTGGTCTCGATGGTTGAGCAATCAATTACCGATCTTACGCATGCTCTCAACACCCGGTCAGAGATGATCGATGCTTTTCATAAAGCAAATCTTTCATCCCAGATTCTCTGCCTTGACTACTTCGGATTGAAGCGGCCTGACGGAAATATGAATGCCATGTATCACGACACTATGGTCGCTGTTTCTCAGAACACAGATGATGTCGCCTTTTTCAGTACAGAGCTCGCCGAGGAGCTTCAGGCTCACGCGTTGCGTATGCGCGAAAAGCTGCTCCAGATTCGACGTGAAGCCCCAAAAGCCAACGCTATAGATTTCTCTGGTCCACGCCAGTCTGGGCTAATGCCACCTAGGGAAAACTATGAATCTTGGTTATCAGGCTTCAAGTCTCAGGATTGAGGGACACGCTCTAACACTTGATTAAGCCGACATACCGTAGGGTGCAATGAAATTGCATCGCTAATTTGATGCTTCATTTTTTGCACAAAAGCCGCTCGGCAAACGGTGCAATGCGCTGCGCTTATTGCATCCTACGTCTCTTCGTCAATTCGCTGGGGTGTCGCTGAGCACCATACCTCGCCAAAGCAGCAAAAGGGGCGATTTGCGCCCCGATTCTTCTGATCTCCCTGCTTTATATCGCCGCCCGCTGTCTGGCGTGGCCTGATTGTCTGCTGACTCACTACCAAGATGCCTGTTTTCCTCATTAGGCCGGACAGAAAAAGGCCACCTTCACTCATACCTCGCCGCTTCCCAGGCGTTTATCGCCTGTTTGCGGGTCTCGCCCCAGTGATAGCCGCCGAGTTTGCCGTTTTGCTGGATGACTCTGTGGCAGGGGATCATCAAGGCGACGGGGTTGGCGCCCACCGCCAGCCCCACGGCGCGGGCGGCCTTGGGGTTGCCGATGGCGCTTGCCACCTGGGCGTAGCTCACCACCTTGGCGGGCGGGATCTGCAGCAGCGCCCGCCAGACGCTGATCTGAAAGTTGGTGCCGCTCACGTGCAGCGAGATGGGGCGATCTGGCGCCTTGCTGCCATCGAACATGGTGTGGATGACCCCTTGGGTGCGTGATGGCGCCTCCCTAAGTTCTGCCTCTGGCCAGTTGCGGGCGAGGGTGGCCAGCGGCACCTCTGGGGCCTTTTCATCGAGAAACGAGAAGTTGCACACCCCTCGCGGGGTCAGTGCGACGAATGCCTGGCCGAAGGGGGTGTCGTGCACCCCGTGATCGATAACCAGCCCGGCCCCGCGCTGCTTGTACTCGCCCGGCGTCACCGCTTCGAGCTGCACGAAGTGATCGTAGAGCCGCGAGCCGCTGCTAAGGCCCAGGGTATCGGCCACCTCCAGCAGGGGGCGCGACTCCTGCAGCAGCGCCTTGGCCCGCTCCAGGGTCAGCACCTGCAGATAGCGTTTGGGCGTCACTCCGGCCCAGCGGCTGAACAGCCGCTGGAAGTGAAAGGGACTTAAGTGAACGTGCGCCGCTATCTCGTCCAGAGTGGGCTGGCGCTCCACCTGACTTGCGATAAAACGGATGGCATCGGCGATGCGGGCGTAATCAGACATAAGGCGCTCTCACGATAAGGTTTCGGTCGCAGGATCTTGGGGGCGGCAACGTCATGTGCGACAAATTGATACCCCACCATCGGCCAGCAAGGCAATGCCGGTGGTAAAGCTGGATGCATCGGACGCGAGATAAAGGGCCGAGTGGGCGATCTCCTCCGGTTGTGCCAGCCGTTTGAGGGCATGCATATTCTGCACAAAGGCGAGGCTCTCTGGCGTATTGGCAAAAGCCCGCCCCATGGGAGTGTCGGTGCCCCCCGGCAGCAGGGCGTTGACCCGAATCCCTTGTGCCCCATATTCGGCAGCCAGCACCCGGGTCAGGCCAATGAGGCCTGCCTTGCTCGCCGCATAGGCCGCCATACCGGGCAGCCCCAGGGTATGGCCGACAAAGGTAGAGGTAAAAATAAGCGAGCCGCCGCCACGCGCCAGCATGGCGGGGATCTGGTACTTGGCTCCCACAAAGGCGCTGGTGAGGTTGGTATCCAGAATTTCCTGCCACTGCGCCAGTTCAAGCTCCTCTACGCTGCCCGGCGTGCCAGTGGTACCTGCGTTGTTGAAGGCGATATCGAGCCTGCCGAAACGGGTTAACGCGAGATCAACAAGAGCGCGGGCGTAACTCTCGCTTTTCACATCTCCCGCCAGACTCACCGCCTGGCCCCCCTCGTGGCGGATCTCCTCCACCAGCAGATCCAGCTCGGGCTGGCGGCGGGCGCCGACGACGACGCAAGCCCCTTCGCGGGCAAACAGGATGGCGCTGGCGCGACCGATGCCGGAGCTGGCGCCGGTGATGATGGCGACCTTGTTAGACAGTAATGACATGGCAGTTCCCTCGCTGAGTGTGTTGTGTGCCAGCTAAGTGGCGCACAAGGTTGGTTGTGGATTGGAATCCCAATAGGTTCCAACCGACTTGGGTTTGGCCCCCACTATGGCAACCACTCCTCGCTGGAACGACCCGAATCTTGCTCTCTTTCTCTCCCACTCGTTTTGCTACATGTCGATACAGGCCTTTGCGGCAACAAAAGGGGAGAACTGAGCCCCGAATTCTTTATAATGCCCCCCTTTAAAACCGCCGGACCCGGGTTTGGCGCGCGCTGATGGTCGCTGTGCCATCAGGCAGATCATCAGGATTGAGAAACGGTTATGCATACTCTGGAACAGCTGCGCGCAGGTGAACTGTGCGGTGCCCGCCATCTGAAGCTATCTGAAAACCTGACGGAGTTCCCCACCGAGATTTTGAGCCTGAAAGAGACGCTGGAGGTGCTGGATTTAACCGGCAACCAGCTGAACTCGCTCCCCGACGAGCTGGCCGGGTTTGGCAAACTGCGCATCATCTTCTGCTCCGAGAACCGCTTTACCGAGCTACCCGAGGTGCTGGGGCGCTGCCCGGCGCTAACCATGGTGGGTTTTAAGGCCAACCAGATCGACACAGTTTCGGCCAAGGCGCTGCCCGCCGGTTTGCGCTGGCTGATCCTGACCGATAACGCGGTGGAACAGTTGCCTGATGAGCTGGGTCAGTGCGACGCCCTGCAAAAGTTGATGCTGGCGGGCAACCGCCTGCGCGAGCTGCCCGCAAGTCTTGCCAACTGCCGCAATCTGGAGCTGCTGCGCATCGCTGCCAACCGCATCGAACGCTTCCCCGAGTGGCTGCTCTCGCTGCCGCGCCTTTCATGGCTTGCCTACTCCGGCAACCCCTTTAGCGAAGGGGAGGAGGCGCGGGCCATCGATGATGCCCATGTCACGCCGATTGCCTGGGAGACGCTGGCGCTGGGCGAGCTGCTGGGGCAGGGAGCATCCGGCGTTATCCATCGCGCCACCCTAGTGGCTAATCCTGCTGATGAAGTGACTCAGGCGAGCGATAGAGGCGATGATAGTCAGGTGGCGGTCAAGCTGTTCAAGGGGGCGGTGACCAGCGATGGCTTGCCCCAGTGCGAGATGGCGGCGTCGCTGGCGGCGGGCACTCATCCCAACCTTATCAAGGTGATAGGCAAGGTGGCGGATCACCCCTCCGGCATTCCGGCGCTGGTGATGGAGCTGATCGATCCGGCCTTTGCCAATCTGGCCGGGCCGCCGAGTCTGGACTCCTGCACCCGGGATGTCTATCCCGCAGGGTTGCGCCTGAGTGTGCCGGATGCGCTGGCGATGGCCCACGGCATCGCCTCGGTGGCGGGCCATCTACACCGCGCGGGCATCATGCACGGGGACCTCTACGGCCACAATATTCTGTTTACCCGCGGGCCTGACGCGCCGGCTCACGCCCTGCTGGGGGATTTTGGTGCCGCCTCTTTGTATGAGCGCAGCAACCGCGAGCGGGCCGTGGGCCTTGAGCGACTGGAAGTGCGCGCCTTTGGTTGCCTGCTGGAGGAGCTGCAGGCCCATTGCGATACGCAAGACTCACCGCTCGATGGGTTGCATCAGCTCAAAGCGGCCTGCCTCTCGGAACTCCCTGCCGATCGTCCCGATTTTGCTTATATCGAGCGTCAGCTGGCGGCCGCTCGCGCCACGCTGTCGTGATCTTCCTGGCGTTGGCGAGCACGTTTGGCCTGCCAACGTCATTCCCTTTATTCATTCATCGCCATACACCCATGACGTTTTTGCATGGGTTGGTATACCTCTGTCCGTCATAAACGTACCCAATAGCGCTCATTGCGACAGCGAGGCGCACGGCAAGGGGATGTCCCATCATTCGCCCGATAACACGCAGAGACTGCGCGGCAAAAAGGGGAGGGCAGAGGGTTGCGCGGTGCCGGTTAAGTTGTGATATTGAGGCATCTTTAGTACAGAAGGGTAATAACGATGGAAGCTGCGTTTTGGCATCAGCGTTGGGAAGAGAACCGGATTGGCTTTCATCAGGCGGACTTCAACCACTGGCTGCAATCCTGGTGGTCGGCCCAGCAAGCGGACGAGCCGGTGCTGGTTCCCCTGTGCGGCAAGTCCCGCGACATGCTCTGGCTGAGCGCTCAGGGCCATCCGGTCGACGGTTTCGAGCTATCGAGCCTTGCCATCAGCCAGTTCTTCAGTGAAAACCAGCTCGCCGCGACTGTGAGCGAAGTGGGCCCTTATCAGTGCCATCAGGTGGACAGCCTGCGCATTTTTCAGGGGGATTTTTTCGCCGCCCCCATTCTGGGTCGCCGTTACCGGCTGGTCTATGACCGCGCGGCGCTGATCGCCCTGCCGACCGCGATGCGCCGCCAGTATGCAGCCCTGATCAGTTCGCTGGTCGAGACCGGTGGCCAGATCCTGCTGGTGACCCTTGAATATCAGCCGGAGCAGCAGAGTCAGCCCCCCTTCTCGGTGGGGGAGATGGAGGTTCGGGCGCTGTTCGAACGGGACTTTCGTATCGAGGTGCTGGGGCGCGCTGCCGAGGTGGATCACCCGCGGGTGCTGTCGGGTCAGCTCTCCTACTTCGATGAGGTAGCCTACCGGCTGGTTCGCCGGGGTTAACGGGCAGCTAACGGTCAGGCAAAGGGTGATCTGCGCCGACAAATCGTCGGGCTGTGCGCTCTTCGCTACCTCCTTTGACGTAGATCAACGTGACTGGCAGGGGGAGTGCCTAATATGAGGCTGTTTCTCAATCACTGTTGGCATTGCAAAGCGAGTATCGGGTCTTTCCCGCTTGCTGATCAGCAACTCAGTGTCTGATTTTCACGCTCATGTTCACTTTTGGCGGCTTTGGTCGCAATTGTTATGGTTTTTCCAGCCGACCCTGATGGGTCGGCTTTTTATTGCCTGCGATATGCCGTGGGAATGGAAAAACGGGGGATGTCGAGGCCTGATCAGGCCTCGAAGGTGGCGGCATTGAGCCGAAATGCCCGTGGATCGTCGATAAACTGGCCGGTGATCCGCTCGTCATGTTCGTGCCCCTGACCATAGCTGCAGAGGATCAGCCGATCGGAGGTGCGCGAGCGCAGTTGGGTGATAAAGCGCACCAGATCGGCGCGGCTCAACTTGCCCACCTCGTCGCAGACTCTTTCGCGCTGATCAAACCCCAGATCCTTGTTGCCGATGCTGACCCACAGCCGCTGGCCGCGACTGCGCAGGTTGGCATCCCGCTCACTGAGCTGGGCTTGCAGCCCCGCCTTGCTCTCTTGCCACTGCTGCTCGGTAAATTCGAGCATGGCGAGTGGGAAGAGGTCGATAAACTCCTCCACCGCATCGAGCAGGATCTGCGGCCCCGCCACCGGCGACTGGATATAGAAGATCAGGCCCGGATGGCGATTGAGGGGCAGGTTGCCGGCACCCACCACATACCCCAGTTGCTGGCGGGTGCGCAGCTCGTGGAAGAAGGTGGAGGACATGATGTGGTTCGCCAGGGTGAAGCAGGCGAGATCCCGCGCCCGGATGGTGCGGGACTGGTAGTAGACCAGGAGCGCCGAGTCTTCGTGATCGCAGCCCTGCTCGCGAATAAGGGTGCCCCTGTCCTGAATGGAGATGAGCGGGCGGCGGGTCTCGCCGCTCGGCTTGCTGCTGGTGCCATTGATGTCACTCAGGTGACGCTCCATCAGGGCTGCAAGCTCCAGCGCTTCGGCGGCAGTCCAGTCGCCGTGTACCAGCGCCTCGACATGCACCTCGCCAAACAGCTGGGCCACGAAGCCGGGCATCTCCTCCAGCTCGACGGTGCGCAGGTGGCGCAGCAACTGCTCGAACGGCGGGTTGTTGGGTTGCAGCAAACTGGTGAGCTGGTTAAAGAGCTGGGAGATGGGGCGCGCCTTGGACTGGTTATCCCAGTTGCGGATGAGCTGCTCCTTGATCTCGGCGAAGCGGCCCGGATCCGGATACCCCAGGGTGCGGTTGCCGAGGATCATGTCGAGCAACAGCGGCTGCTTGTCGGCAAAGCCGCTCAGGTTGATGGTAAAGCCCCCCTGATGGGCATAGATCTGGTAACCCAGTCCCGCCAGCTCCGCCGGATAGGTGAGGGCGTTGAGGTGGTCGGCCAACAGCTCCACGGCGAGGCGCGCCATGGCGATATTGCGCGGATTTTTGACCGCATGTTCGCTGTCGATGGAGATATAGAGATTGCCCTTGGGCACGCTGAACAGGTGCTCATGGAGGTGCCATAGGCGAAAACCGGGGCGATCGATAAGGCAGGCGGGCATGTCGGCGGCAAGCTCTGGCGTGCGCGGATCGAGCCGGCTGCTGATAAAGGGGTTGGGCTTGGGCAGCGCCAGCGCCGGATCGGGCTCGCTCTGCTGCCAGCGAATTTTCTCGGCCTCGGTAATGGTTGTCACGCTGTAGGGGGTCTGATACCAGCGGGCCAGCCGATCGGTCGCCACTTCCGGCGCAGTGATGGTGATACGCAGGTTGTGCGGGGTGAGCTTGGCGAGGAAGCGGCGGATCAGCCCCTCGTCATATTCGCGCATCATGTAGTCGCCGTAGAGCAGATCCTCTGGTTTGTAGCTAAAGAGGTTGAGCACCAGCCCCGACACCGTATCGAGGGGGCGGCCGCGCTCCTGAAAGCGGAACGCCGATTCGAGCACGGTCCGTTTTTCGTCGTAGCGCCAGCTCTGCAGCCCTTCGCGGCCAATCAGTTTCAGATAACCAAACAGGGCGGCGAGGATGTCATCCACATGCTCAAGGCCCAGAGGGGTGAGGCCGAAGTTGACGCCAAAATCCTTGAAGTTGGCGCCGCTGATGCCACCACCTGCCGAGAGCTGGTTGACCCAGCCTTTCGCCTTGAGCAGGGAGAGCAGGCTGCCATCCCCCTCGTAGCCAATCAGATGGCTCAGGAAGGTGAGGGGCTTTTTGTCGTAAAACTCGTCCACATTGGGCAAGGGGAAGCTCAGCGACAGCTTGCGGGTCTCCTTGACCGGATTGATGTGGATGCGCACGCCGAGATCATCGAGCCGGTAGAGTGGCATGGTGAGGGTCGGGGTTCCCAAATTGCGATTCAAAATGGGAGCAAAGTAGCGACAGCACCACTGCAACTGGGTATCGATGGATTCCGGCGAGATCATCACCAGCGCCATGCGATCCGCGCTGTAGTGGCTTTCGTAAAAACGGATAAGGTCGGAGCGCAGATCCCGCCCCGGCAGATCGGCCAGGGTATCGAGGTTGCCCACCGAGAACTTGGAGAAGGGGTGTGCCGGGTTGACCGTCTCTTTATGCACCTGATAGCTGCGGCGCATATCGTCCTGCAGCTTGAGGCGATACTCGGAGTCGACCGCGTTGCGCTCCTTGTCCACCCACTCCGGATCAAACGTGGGGCAGATAAAGAATTGGGAGAAGCGATCCAGCCCCGCTTCGAAGAAGCCGTTGTCGATCTCGAAGAAGAAGTTGGTGAACTCGGTACCGGTCCAGGCGTTGTTGCTGCCGCCATGACGGCTCATAAATTGCTGGTACTCACCAGGCTTGGGGTAGGTGCAGGTGCCGAGAAACAGCATGTGCTCCAGAAAATGGGCCATTCCCTGCCGGTCGGCGGGATCGTCAAAATGGCCGGTATTGACCGCCAGCGAGGCGGCAGATTTGTCGGTGTCGGGATCACAAATCAACAAGACCCTGAGCCGGTTGGCCAGCTCCAGAAAATGGTATTGCCGATGGTCATTGGGACTGGCATATGGGCTCATTGGCGTGTGACTCACGTTGGATTTATTTGAATTTAAACATGATTATCGACCCCGCTATCCCGTCAGGCAAACCCTTTTCTGAGAGGTAGCGCAATTGTTTCCACACCCGTGGCGGGGTAAGATCCCCCGGCTATCAAAACAGGCCCGTTGGGCGAGGTTGTAATGAAGATCTATATCATGCGTCATGGCCAGGCTGGCATGAATGCGAAAACAGATGAACAGCGTCCATTGACCGAGCAGGGTATTGAAGAGTCTATCCAGATGGCCCGCTGGCTGGCGCCTCAGCTGATTGGCCCGCTGGATCGGGTGATCCACAGCAACTATCTGCGGGCACGCCAGACCTGGCAAGCCATATGCAGTGAATTGCCTGACGCAGCAGCCGTTGAAGAGAGTGGCGACATTACCCCTTACGGTGATCCCGCTTTCGTGGCCAGCTACCTCACCACTTTGGCGCAGCAACATGACCAGATCCTGATGGTCAGCCATCTGCCGCTGGTGGGTTATCTGGTGCAAAGCCTCTGCCCGGCCGCAGGAGCACCCATGTTCGCCACCTCGGGGATCGCCTGTATCGAGTGGCACGATGGCAAAGGAGCCTTGCTCTGGCTCGAAGGGCCGCATACAATAGGCTAAAAGTTAATAAAAAGTTATGGATTGAATTTTTTGGGAAGAGATGGGCGAGTTTTCCGGATTTTTATAAATACTTTACGGAATTAATTCGCAGAAGCTGCTGTCATACGGATACAACTGCAAGAGGTTGCAAACGATGAGAGTGTTCAAGAAGTACCTGCCACTGATGGTGGCAAAGCATGTCAAAACCTTCTTTAAAGGTCGGATTTACATCCATGGTCGGGGGCGGTTTGATTTCCAATCCGGTTTGTTGCTGATGCCGAATCCGGCGGATATTCCCCACCGCCAGACAGTCACCGAGGTCAACGAGCTGATCTCCAGACTGCACATGGATGCCGCGTGATGCGCTTCTGAACCTGTTTCTGCACTGATATGCCCGCACTTTTGCGGGCATATTTGTTTCTGGCGACTGGCGTTCACCATGTGGCTGTTCAGGCCCACATCTTTGTTTCTCTTCCATCGCCCCCTATACTGGCCCGCTGTTGTCTCTTCGGTCTGGATCCTCTCATGCCCCTTGCCTTTCTGTTTCCCTTCTCCTGCATTGCCATTTGGGCTGGCAATGGCATCGTCAGCAAACTGGCGGTTGGCGTTTTGTCTCCTGCAGCCTTGGCCTGGTCGCGCTGGGTGGTGGCTGCGCTGGTATTAAGTCCGTTTCTGGCCCGTCGGGTATGGCGTGCGCGTGCCCGTCTGCGCGCTGGCCTTTGGCAGATCGCCATGCTGGCTTCGCTGGGCATGGTGCTTAACCAGACTTTTGGTTACTACGCGGCGCAAACGCTGGGTGCCACCGAGATGGGGTTGATGATGGGTCTGACGCCGCTGCTGACCGTGTTGTTCAGCATCTGGCTGCTGCGCGAGCGGCCCACCTGGGGCGCTGTGCTGGGGGCGCTGCTTTCCATCCTTGGCTTGTCTATCTTGCTGGGGCAGGGGGATCCTACCCGGCTGTTCACTCAAGGCATTCATATCGGCTCTGTCTATATGCTGATTTCGGCCGGTACTTATGCCCTTTACAGCGTGCTGCTCAAGAAGTGGGATCTGGGGCTCGACAACTGGTCGTTGCTCTACGGTCAGGTGATCTGCAGTGTGGTGATCCTGACCCCCTTCTTTTTGCTGGTGGATGGCCAGTGGCCGGATGGTCGGGCCCTGTGGCTGATCCTCTATGCCGGTATCCCCACTTCGGCGCTCTCCCCCTGGCTCTGGATGCAGGGGATCGCCCTGCTCGGCGCCAACCGTACCGCCATCTTTATGAACCTGCTGCCGGTGATGACGGCTGGCCTTGCCATCACCCTGCTGGGTGAGCGGTTGACCAGCTATCACCTGATCGGGGGGGGCTGACCCTGCTGGGGGTCTTGCTGGCACAGCTGCTGGTGCGTCCGGTGGTGATGGGTCGCCGCCGGGTAATGCTGGCTCCTTGTCCCGAAGAGTAATCTTGCTGTGAAAGCGTAGATGGGCCCAATGGCCCGCTTGGCCGCCAATGAAAAGCGCCTGCAGCAATGCAGGCGCTTTTCATTTTGCTGGGATTTTACTGAGTAATGATGGCAATGGCTTTGTCGTTGCAGCCATGCCCAAGAATGGCCAAATTTTAACTTAGTGATTTAGATAGATATCTTGCTCTGCATACGCCAGCAGAGGTGTGCCGAGGTTAGTCCGTTTCGCGCCAAAGAAGCGGGTGAGTACGCCAGATTGCTGTCCCAGTCGCTGCAGCTTGACGTGATCCAGCTCGATCTGCTCAGGCAGCCAGGTAAATACGGCGGCGCAGTGACCATTGCCCAGACTGCGCTCCAGGGTTTGCTGCCAGTTCTTGATTTTGGGGCTATGTACCACCAGCACTCTCTTGGGATCGATACCTCGCTCTTCCAGACGGCTGACTGTGGGGCGTCCCGGCGGGGCGATCAGCAAGATCCAGCCGGTATGAGCCTCCCCAAGCTTTGTCAGCTCGCTCAGAAACTGATCATCAGACTGGATAGTCACACCATAATGAGCCAACTCCGCTTTGCAGGCGGTTCTGGTGGGCCAGGGCTTGCTCATGACACGATTCATCGCAAAGGGCAGTGAGTGCAGGGGCTGGTTCATATATGGGGTTCCTGTATGAATATCCAAGCTGTATGTGTATACAGTAGTTATATCCTGTGGCAGTGACAAGGTGTTTTTGCTGAAAAATGTGATGGTGTTGGCATGTGTCGTTAGTAAGGTTATGTTTTTAAACACTATTTAATATAAAGCTGGTTGGGTGTTTTTCGTACTATGGACAAACCTTGCGTAACCGCCCATGGTTATACAGGTCATTTACAGGAGGTGCCGCCATGGATATCAGTACCTTGCAACATCTTGATGCCAACATCTTGCTGGGCATCATCAATGAGAAGCTAAGGCTTGAGTGTGACGGGTTGGAGGAGCTGCTGGCCTATTACGATATGAGTGAAGAGCAGTTGGCAGGACGTCTGGATCAGATTGGGTACCATTACGATCCATTGAGTAATCAGTTCAAGGCACATCTTTAAGGGTGCAATGATTGCTTCATATTTATACGGTAATTTTTCAGGCACATTGAAACCGGTTTCAATGTGCCGTCTTGCTGCCTATTTTCAGGGATTTTCAAGGCTTGGCAATCTCTGAAAACCTATTCATGCCAGAATATTTTTATTGTTTCATTAAGTTTATGATAATAAAGGGAATGCTTGTTTTTATGCGATCAATTAAAGGAAAGGGTTTTCAAGCTTTTCAGGCTGTTTTTATCGGTTAAAGTGTGACTTGCGTTAACTTTTAATTCTGCCGCTTTAGTTAGTATTCTCACGCCGGTACATATTTTGAGATAACAACAGCGCCGGTCCCGCAAGCGGGATAACAATTTTATTTGTAACGAAGGAATATGGTTTATGGCTACCAAGAAGAAGACAGACCAGGATCTCCAACTGGATAAAGATCAGCTCAAGGCGAGTATCGTGCGTCACCTGCGTTCTACCTTGGGAACAAGCGAACAGAAAGCCTCTCCCGAAGCGTGGTGGAAAGCCACTGCGGCGGCCGTCAATGAACAGGTGTACGAGCGCCTGACCCGCACTCAGCAGACTCATTTCAAGAAAGATACTCGTGCGATTCACTATCTCTCTGCTGAATTCCTGATGGGACGATTGACTTCCAACAACCTGCACAACCTCTCCCTCTACAAGACTTGCGAAGAGGCGCTGGGCGAACTCGGTCTGGAACTGACCGACCTGTGCGAACAAGAGCCGGACATGGCACTTGGCAACGGCGGCCTGGGTCGTCTGGCTGCCTGCTTTATCGACTCGCTGGCCACTCTGAACTATCCGGCGGTTGGTTACGGTATCCACTACGAACACGGTCTGTTCCGTCAGGAAATCCAGGATGGCCGCCAGATCGAGCGTCCGGACTCCTGGCGTGAATATGGCAACCCCTGGGAGATCTGCCGTCCCGAGTCGGTGCAAGAAGTGCCGCTCTATGGCTACGTCGAGACCGTGTTTGGTGACAATGGCGGCCTGAAGAAGGTATGGCACGCCGGTCGCAAGATTAAAGGGGTGCCTTGGGATATTCCGGTGGTCGGTTTTGGCGGTCATACCGTCAACATCCTGCGTCTGTGGGAATCCCGCGCCTCCGAGTTTTTCGATTGGGATGTGTTCAACGCTGGTGGTTATATCGACTCCCAGGCTGAAAAAGCCCAGGCCGAGACCATCTCCAAGGTACTCTATCCGAACGATGAGACCGATGCTGGTAAAGAGCTGCGTCTGATCCAGCAGTACTTCTTCTGTGCTTGCTCCATCAAGGACATCATGCGCCGCTACAAGCGGGTCCATGGCAGTGACTTCAGCAACTTTGCCGCGCAAATTGCCATTCAGCTCAATGATACTCACCCGACTGTCGCCATCCCGGAACTGATGCGGGTGCTGGTTGACGAGGAAGATCTGAACTGGGATGCCGCCTGGGCCATCTGCTATCAGGTCTTCTCTTATACCAACCACACTCTGCTGCCGGAAGCGCTGGAGAAGTGGTCGGTCAGCCTGTTCGAGAAAGTACTGCCTCGCCATCTGGAGGTGATTTACGAGATCAACGCCCGCTTCCTGAACGAGTTGGTGGAGCCCAAGTGGCCGGGCAACGATGCTATCAAAGCCAAGCTCTCCATCATCGAAGAGGGAGATGTGCGCAAGGTTCGCATGGGCAACCTGTGCGTGATCGGTTCGTCCAAAGTGAACGGTGTGGCCGAGATCCACTCCAAGCTGGTGAAGGAAGATCTTTTCCCCGAGTATGCCGAGCTGTGGCCGGAAAAAATGTGCAACGTGACCAACGGGGTGACCCCGCGTCGCTGGCTGCTGGCGTGCAACCCGGAACTGGCTGGCCTCTACAACGAAGTGGTGGGCAAGGAGTGGCCGCTGCAACTGGACAAACTGCGTGGCGTGGTGAAGTTTGCCGACGACAAGGCGTTCCAGCAGCAGTTCATGACCATCAAGCGTCACAACAAAGAGAAGCTGGTCAAGGTCATCAAAGACGAAACAGGTATCGATGTCAGTGCCGAGGCGATCTTTGACGTTCAGATCAAGCGTCTGCACGAGTACAAGCGCCAGCAGCTGAACCTCATTCACATCATGGCACTCTATCGTCGTCTGCTGGCCAACCCGGACTATGACATGCATCCGCGCGTGTTTATCTTCGGCTCCAAAGCGGCGCCCGGTTACAAGCTGGCCAAAGACATCATCTATGCCATCAACAAGCTGGCGGATCGGGTCAACAACGATGCTCGTATCCAGGGCAAGCTGAAAGTGGTGTTCATGCCGAACTACCGCGTGAGTCTGGCCGAGAAGCTGATCCCGGCGGCAGATGTCTCCGAGCAGATCTCTACAGCAGGTTATGAAGCATCCGGTACCGGCAACATGAAGATGGCACTCAACGGTGCAATCACCATCGGGACGCTGGATGGAGCCAACATCGAGATCGCTGAAGAGGCGGGTGCCGAAAACTGTGCCATCTTCGGTCTGAACGTGGACGAAGTGAAGTCGCTGAAGGCGCGCGGTTACAACCCGTACGACTTCTACTATGCCAACTCCGAGCTCAAAGCCGTGCTGGACTGGTTTGATACCGACTACTTCACGCCTGGTCGTCCGGGTGAACTGGCTTCCATCAAGCGCTCCTTGCTGGAAGGGGGAGACCCTTACCTGACCCTGGCGGACTTCCAGTCCTACTCGGATGCACACAAGCTGATCGATACCTGGTATCGGGATCCGGCACTGTGGGCGAAGAAGGCCATCATCAACTCGGCCACCATGGGCAAGTTCAACTCCGACCGCTCCATTCAGGACTATGTGGATCGGATCTGGGATCTGAAGGCCTGCAACATCAGCTAATCGGATTCATAAATGAGAAAACCCCCGCAATGCGGGGGTTTTTGTTTATTGGGGGAAGCTGGATCAAAGGATATCGCCAACAAAGTAGGCCAGCAGGGCGAGCAACACGGTAAAGACAACGTTCAGAGCCATACCGGCTTTCATCATCTCCCTTTGGCGGATGTGGCCACTGGCAAAGACGATGGCATTGGGCGGCGTGGCGACTGGCAGCATAAAGGCACAGGAGGCACCGATAGCGATCAACACCGACATCACCACAGGTGATACACCCAGCGCCTCGGCGACACCGGCAAACAGGGGAACCAACAGTGCGGCGGTGGCGGTGTTGGAGACCAGCTCGGTCAGGAACACCACGAAGGCGGCCAGCATAAGCAACACGACAAAAATGTTGGCGTTGGAGAGTACGGCCGACAGATGGCTGGCCAGGAATGCGCTGGTACCAGTGGCCTTGAGAATGGCGCTCAGGGTCAGACCGCCGCCAAACAGCATCAGCACGCCCCAGTCGGTGTTCTGGTTGACGTCATCCCAGCTGGCGACACGGCTGACCACGATGGCCACGATGGCGCCCATGGCAATCAGGGTGTCGAGTTGCGGAATACCGCCAAAGGCGTTGGAGATGGGTTGTGATCCGATCCAGAGCACAACGGTGGTCAGGAAGATTGCCAGCGTCACTTTACGCTCGCGGGTCCAGTTGATGGTGACATCCTGGATCTCGACGCGGTGGCTGAGACGCGGGCGGGTCACCAGATAGAGCAGGGCAATGCCGCAGGGCATCAGGATCAGCACAACTGGAACACCGAATTTCATCCAGTCAGTGAAGCCAATCCCCATCTGGGCGGCTGCGATGGCGTTGGGTGGGCTACCCACCAGGGTGCCGATGCCGCCGATACTGGCGCTGTAGGCGATCCCCAGCAATACGAAGACGAAGGTGGCGCGCTCTTTTTTGCTATCGAGGCGTGCCAGCATACCGATCGCCAGTGGCAGCATCATGGCGGTGGTAGCGGTGTTGCTGATCCACATCGACATGGCGGCTGTGATGGTAAAGAGCAGGATGACGCCCCAACCCAGATGACCATTGGCCAGGTGCATCACCTTGCCTGCCATCAGGGTATCCAGTCCCTGTTTTGAGAGGGCTGCCGCGAGGGCGAAACCGCCAAAAAAGAGGAACAGGATCGGGTTGGCAAAATCGGTGAGGGATTTGCTCATGTCAAACACCCCGAGCACGGTAGCCAGCAAGGGCACCAGCAGCGCGGTGATGGTGACGTGCAGTGCTTCGGTCAGCCAGAGGATGGCGATAAAGACCAGAATGCCCAGCCCCTTGTTGACCATGGGGTCAAACGGGAGCCAGGCGAGCATGGCGCAAAGTAGCAAGACATCCAGGATGACGATCCCTGATTTGATGTCCAGCCAGCGAGATGGAGCAGAGGGTACAGCTGATGTGTGCATAATGTTCTCTCGGTTAATTTATGGTTGTTTTTGTGTTGCCGAGATTACATCCATTCACTTGTTTGAAACAGACTCACATGTTGAAAATCAGCCTCTACTCACATACTCATTGATAAAAATGAGGAAATGAACACATAAATAAAACATGTGCGAAATATAAATCAAACATCCATGAACTGTTCCAGCCATTGCTTGAACATGCTCTTGGGCAAGGAGCCATTTATCTGGTTCACCAGTTTGCCCTGTTGGAAGACCATCAGGGTGGGGATGCTGCGAATGGCGTAACGGGCGGCAATGGTGCTCTGTTGCTCGGTATCGACTTTGGCAAAGCGCATCCGTGGTTCGAGTTCATGGGCAACCTCATGAAATACCGGAGCAAACTGCTGGCAGGGGCCGCACCAGCTGGCCCAGAAATCGACCACGACCGGGATATCTGAGTTGATCAGGGTATCGAAGTTATCCGCATTCCCGAGGCAAGGGGTCTGGCTGAACAGGAGGGCTTTGCAGCGCCCGCATTTGGCAGATGTATCGATATGGGTAACGGGCAGGCGGTTCCTGGTAAAGCAGTGGCTACAATAAGTAGTGATAAATGACATAATTGGTTCCTTCTAAATCAGCTCTGGCCGGGGATATGATGAAAAGCCAGAATGAAGCAATCGCGAAACAATAGCGAAATATCAGAGCAATAACGGTAACACAGTGCCCAGCGGGAGTGGATAATTCCCCCAGGGTTCATTGCCTGACCGGATAATTCAGCGACCACCAGATGAGAGTCGAGACGGGATGAATAAAGGATCACGGAAAAACCGTGCTGTGCCAGGGCTGATTGTTGCCCTGCTGCTTGCCTTTTCGGGCTACTGCTGGCAGTCGCTCAGTCAGCAGCAGCAGGCCCACAACCTGAACGAAGCGGCCGAGGTGGTGCTGAACAGGATCAACGCCGATACCCTCTATCTGCTTGGGCGGGAGCAGGCCAATGACAGCAATGTCCAGCAGCGACTGAACCAGTTATCCATCACCCTTGACGGTTTTGTACGGGAAGTCAGAAGCGATCCCGAGTTGGTGCAAGACGACCTTTCCCAGGCTCTGCTTGATGACATGGACGCCTATCTGATGGCGCTGGCCAGGCTTCATGCCATTGAGATGGCTATCGAGTACCTCAATGCGCCCCTGCAGGCCCAGATTAAAAAGGTGCGGGGGATAAGCCCGTCAGACAGTGCGCTTCATCGCGACCTGGAGGAGCTGGCGCAACTGAGCAACTATCTGCAGCGCAGTTGGGACAAACGTGAACAGACTACGCTGGACCAGCTGCAACAGCAGTTGCAATCCCGTTATGGCAACTTGCCGGAGATCGCTACCCTGATCCGTCTGAGCAAGGAGATGAGCCAGCAGGTGATTGCCTATCACACCTTGCGTTACCAGCTCATCGACATGCATGTGATCGAGAGTCTGGTGCGCTGGAAACTCGACAAGCTGGAGCGCGCCTCCTCTTTGATGAACCGCTTCTATCTGATGGTGCTGTGCGGGGCTTTGATCTGCTTTGCGCTGGTGGCCTTCACCCTGTGGCGCCGCAACCAGAAGCTGAGCGAGTTGTCGCGCCAGACCGGCTTGCTGGCCCAGGCGAAAAGCGATTTTCTGGCCAACATGAGCCACGAGATCCGCACCCCCATGAATGCCATCATAGGTTTTAGCTCGCTGGCACTGCAGACCGAACTGGATCAGCAACAGCGGGACTATCTGGGCAAGATCAAATCCTCATCCGATACCCTGCTGCTGCTGATCAACGACATCCTTGATTTGACCAAGGTGGAGTCTGGCAAGCTGACACTGGAGGAGATCGACTTCGATCTCAGCGAGCAGCTCGATTCGCTGGCGGGCATGTTTGCCGATCTGGCGGAGCGCAAGCATGTGGAAGTGGTTATTCGCAAGTCACCGGAAGTGCCGGTCTTCTTGCGTGGGGATCCCTTGCGATTGGGACAAGTGCTGGTCAATCTGGTGAACAACGCCATCAAGTTTACCGAACGCGGTGAAGTCGAAGTCTGCATCGAGCTGGCCAATCCTCACCCAATGCGGATCCGCTTCAGTGTGCGCGATACCGGCATCGGCATTGCCGAAGAGAAGCAGACCCAACTGTTTCAGGCGTTTACCCAGCTGGAGGCGGGCAATACCCGCAAATATGGCGGCTCGGGGCTCGGGCTCAATATCTCCCAGCGGCTGGTGGAGCTGATGGGGGGGCGGATCAGCGTAGAGAGCAAGCCTGGCGTCGGCTCTCTGTTCAAGTTCGATATCCCGATGGCGCAGGCGGTCTACGGCGTGGCTGGACGGAAAGTCTTCTTCGAGAACCAGCCGCTGGTGATGGTGATGGATGACAACGAACTGGTGCTGGATCTGGCCCGGGACATTCTGACTCGCGCGGGAGTGCGAGTGCTGCCGGTTAACTCCCTTTCCCGTGCCCGTCAGCTGCTCCGTGAAGAGGGACCGAATCTGCGGTTGGCGATCCTCGACTGGCGCATGGGTCAGGAGGATGGGCTCGATCTGGCGCTGGAGATGTATCAGCACAGCCAGTGGCGGCGGATCCCCATCCTGATGATCAGTGCATGGGCCAGAGAGGGGCTGCACGCCCGGATGGACAGCATGGGGCTGACCCATTTTCTGCCCAAACCGATGACTGAAAATGCCCTGCTGGCCAAGGTGGACGAGCTGCTCAACGGGAGCTCCTACGAGCTCAACCTGCGCAAGGCCGAGGCACAGGGGGATCAGCAACACTTCAAATCCCTGTTGCAGGGCACCCGAGTGCTGTTGGCGGAAGACAACCGGGTCAATCAGCAGCTCATCATCGAGTATCTGCGGCGCGTCGATGCGGTAGTGTGTGTGGTCAGCAATGGTCGGGAGGCGGTGGAGCGGGTCGCAGAGCAGCCTTTTGACGTGATCCTGATGGATTTGCAGATGCCGGTGCTGGACGGACTCGATGCCACCCGCCAGATCCGCAAGATGGTCGACAAACACGATGTGCCCATCATTGCCCTCACCGCCAGTGCCATGCCCGGTGACAAGGAGCGTTGCCTGGGGGTGGGGATGAATGGCTATGTCACCAAGCCGGTGAGCAAGCTGGATCTCTACAACAACCTGCTGCAGTGGGTGAAGCCGCAAGGGGTGGAGCAGGCGGGGATCATGGAGGTGAAACCGCCGGATATGATCGGAGTCCTCGATCTGCAGGATGCCCTCAAGCGGCTGGAGCAGGACAAGGAGGCATTGCAGATCCTGTTCAAGCTGTTCATGTCGGAGCACAAGGACGACCTGTGGGAGATCCGCTCTGCCCTGCGCCGTCAGCAGCCCGAGGTGGCCAGCAAGCTGCTGCACACCCTCAAGGGGGTGTCTGCCAATATCTCGGCGGCCCGTCTGCAATTGGTGGCTGGCGAGCTGGAGTGGCGCCTGCGGCAAAACGAGGTGCTAAGCGAGACGGATCTGGAGCAGTTGCAACAGGTGTTCAGCCAGACCCGGGAAGAGGTGTCACACTTCCTGTTGACCGGTGAGCAGCATGAAAATTCGTATAATCCCTATTCATCAGGGGATGATCGCATGTCACAGTGAATTAAATAGTAATTATTCTCAACCATCCCGGTTCGGGATATGATGAGCTTTCGTTCGAATCGCCTCCAGCCGGAGGCGATTGTTTTCATTCTTCTATTTCTGCGTGGCTTCTCTGATGGCCGCTCCTTGGAGCGGTCATGGGCAGAGAGCGCTAAAGGTTGGTGGTGTGAGCGTATTTCTACGATTGAGCTGGTTTTTCAAGGAGCAGTGGCCCCGTTATCTGGCTGCCATCTCCCTGCTACTGATGGTAGCCCTGTTGACCGTTATTCCACCCAAAGTGGTGGGCTGGGTGGTGGATGGCATCACCAAGGGCGGTCTCGACAATGGTACCCTGATGCGCTATCTGGCCGGGCTGTTTGGTCTGGGTGTGCTGATTTATCTACTGCGCTACGTCTGGCGGGTGATGCTGTTTGGTGCCTCCTACCGGCTGGCCTATGTCCTGCGCAATCGCCTGTTCAGCCATTTCACCCGGATGAGCCCCGATTTTTATCAGCGTCACCGTACCGGCGATCTGATGGCCCATGCCACCAATGACATTCAGGCGGTGGAGATGACCGCTGGCGAAGGGGTGCTGACGCTGGTGGACTCCATCATGGTCGGGGTGCTGGTGCTCTCCATCATGTGCAGCCAGTACTCCTGGCAGCTGACGCTGGTCTCCTTGTTGCCGCTGCCGGTGATGGCCTACTTCATGAACCGCTTCGGTACCCAGATCTACACCCAGTTCAAGGCGGCGCAAGGGGCCTTCTCCAAGCTCAACAACAAGACCCAGGAGGCCCTTTCCGGCGTGCGGGTGCTGAAATCCTATGCGGTTGAATCGCTGGAAGATGAAGGCTTTGCCGAGCTGACCAAACAGGCGGGGGAGCGCAATATGGCGGTGGCCCGCATCGATGCCAAATTCGATCCGGTCATCTATCTCTGTATCGGTTGCTCCTACTTCCTCGCGGTGGCGGGGGGCAGTGTGCTGGTGCTGCGCGATGAGTTGACCTTGGGTGAGCTCACCAGCTTCACCATGTACCTTGGCCAGCTGATCTGGCCGATGTTTGCCATCGCCTGGCTGTTCAACATCATCGAGCGGGGCAGCGCCGCCTACTCCCGTATCGAAAGCCTGCTGGGGGAGCGTAGCGATATCGAAGATCCCGCCCAGCCGGCGGCGTTTATCTCTGCCTTTCCTTTGCAGATCAAGGGGGTGAGCTATCGACTCGAGCAGCGCACCCTGCTTGCGGATATCGACGTTACCCTCAAGCAAGGGGGGATGCTCGGGGTGGTGGGGCGCACCGGGGCAGGCAAGAGCTCCCTGCTCAAGCTGTTGATGCGCCTTGCCAATCCGACTCACGGTTCGATTGTCATGGGTGGCGTTCCGATTGACCAGCTGCCGCTCGCCACACTGCGCAGCCAGTTTGCCTATGTGCCGCAGGAGCCATTCCTGTTTTCCACCACTATCGCCGCCAATATCGCCCTGGGCAAACCCGATGCGAGCCGCGAGGAGGTCGAACGGGTGGCGCGCATTGCCTGTGTCCACGATGATATCGTGCGTTTCCCCAAGGGCTATGAGACCGAGGTGGGGGAGAAAGGGGTGACCCTCTCCGGCGGCCAGAAACAGCGGCTGGCCATTGCCCGCGCCCTGCTGCTGGATGCGCCCATTCTGGTGCTCGATGATGCGCTCTCGGCGGTGGATGCCCACACCGAGCAGCAAATTCTGCACGCTCTCAAAGCCCATCGTCGCACCCTGATCCTGGTCAGCCATCGCATGACAGCGGTGGAGCAGGCCGACGAGATCCTGGTGCTGGAGCAGGGGACCGTTAGCGAGCGGGGTCATCACGGTGCCCTGATGGCGCACAATGGCTGGTACGCAGATATGGTGCGTTATCAGCGTCTCGAAGAAGCGGTGGAGGAGAGCCTGTGAATCCGACCATTAAACGACTGCTCGCCTACTGCGCCCAGTATCCTCGCTGGCTGATCCAGGCGGGGATTTGCCTGCTGCTCGCCACCGGCGCCGAAGTGGCTGGGCCGCTGCTGATCAAGCTCTTTATCGATGACTATCTGGCGCCTCGCAATATCGTGCTGCCCACCATAGCCCTGATTGCAGCGGGCTATCTGGGCTTGCAGGTACTCTCGGCGGCGGGCTTCTATTTGCAATCCTTGCGCTTCAATCGCATCGCTCAGGCGGTGGTGCAAACCCTGCGCGAGCAGGTATTTGCTACCGCCATCCGCTTGCCGGCCCGCTACTTTGACAAGCATCGCTCCGGCTCGCTGATTTCCCGCATCACCAACGACACCGAGGCGATCATGAATCTCTATGTGCAGGTGATCGGCTTGCTGGTGCAAAAGGTGGTGCTCTTGTGCGGCATCCTCATCTCCATGGCGCTGCTGGATCTGCGGCTGATGCTGGTCTGCTCCCTGTTGCTGCCCGCTGTGGGCGGGGTGATGTGGCTCTACCAGAAACTGAGTGTGCCGGTGGTGCGAGCGACTCGCAGCCTGCTCTCCGACATCAACAGCCGCCTCAACGAGTCGCTGCAGGGGATGCCGGTCATTCAGGCCATGGTGCAGGAGCGCCACTTTGCCAACGCCTTTGCCGAGGTGAACCAGCAGCACTGGTCGGCACGGATCAAGAGCCTCAAGATCAACGGCATTTTGCTGCGCCCGCTCATCGATCTCTTCTACATGATGGTGCTAATCGGTCTGTTGGCGCTGTTCGCCCACGAGGGGGTCAGCCACGCAGGTGCCATTCAGGTAGGGGTGCTCTACGCCTTTATCAGCTATCTGGGGCGGATGATAGAGCCGCTCATCGAGATGACCAACCAGCTTAACCAGTTGCAGCAGGCGATGGTGGCGGGGGAGCGTGTCTTTGCCCTGCTCGATGAAACCCGCGAGAGCACCGAGGGCGAGCTGCGCCCGCTGGAAGGGCGGGTCAGTTTCGAGCGGGTGAGCTTCTCCTACGATGGTGAGCAGCAGGTGCTGCGGGAGGTCAGTTTTGCCGCAAAACCGGGCCAGATGCTGGCGCTGGTGGGCCATACCGGCAGCGGCAAGTCCACCATCATCAGCTTGCTGATGGGCTTCTATCCGCTGGATCAGGGGCAGATCCGCTTCGATGAGCACGCACTGGATACCCTGTCGCTGGCGGCGGTGCGCCGCAGTATCGGGCTGGTGCAGCAAGATCCCTTTATCTTCGTCGGCACCCTGGCGGAGAACCTGCGTCTCGGCCGTGCCGGAATAGACGAAGCGCGGCTCTGGCAGGCGCTGAGCGAGGTGCAGCTGGCCGAGTTTGTGCGCAGCCTGCCACAGGGGATCAACACCCTGATGGAGGAGGGGGGCAAGAACCTCTCCGCCGGTCAGCGCCAACTGCTCTCCTTTGCCCGCGCGCTGGTGGGGGATCCGCGTATCCTCATTCTGGATGAAGCGACGGCTAGCGTGGACTCCCAGACCGAGCTGGCGCTGTCGCAGGCGATCTCTGCTGCCCGTCGTGGCCGCACCACCATCGCCATCGCCCACCGCCTCTCGACCATCGTCGATTCGGACGAGATCCTGCTGCTCTCCCGCGGTCAGGTGAATGAGCGGGGTACCCATGGTGAGTTGATGGCCCTCGGCGGTCACTATGCCCAGCTGTTCGAGATGCAGAGTCAGGGGGCCTGGCTGGAAGAGAAGCGCGCCTGATCGGCACATTTGCTGTAACAGCGACATGAACGAAAAGAGGGAACCAGTGCGGTTCCCTCTGTTTTTTTGCGTTGGGCAAAGGTCGTAACCGTGATCCCTGTGCTTGTCGAATGGCGCAGATGCAGGCAACATGTTGTTTACATTAACTCATCGGATCAGTTCGCATATGGATTTGCAACGCTTCAAAGCCAATCTGGCGCTTCGGCTGTTTGCCTGGCGCTACATTCCCGTCATCGGGTTTTGTGCCCCGATCATCGAAGAGATGAACGCCAAGGCGCTGCGCATTCGCATTCCCCTTGGCTGGCGTACCCGCAATCACCTGGGCAGCATGTATTTTGGCGCACTGGCGACCGGCGCCGATCTGGTAGGTGGTCTACTGGTGATGGAGAAGGGGCGGCAGCGGCGCAAGAAGGTGCACTTCGCCTTCAAGGATGTGCAGGGGGAGTTTTTGAAACGACCGGAGGGGGATGTGCAGTTCGACTGCGCAGCGGGGGAGGAGATTGACGCCATGATCGATGAATCGCTGGCAAGCGGTCAGCGCATCAATCGCCCCATCCGGGTGGTGGCTACCTGTCCGTCATTGAACGGGGATGAGGCGATGGCGCGTTTTGTGCTGACCCTGTCAGTCAAGGTCAGCTAGCGGGTTGCCGGAGAGTGGCTCCCCGAAACGGGTTTAGCCAATCTCCGGGCTGACGCCCTCTTTCACCACGACCTTCATGCCGTTGAAGTTGACCACCTGTTCGGCCACGATCTTGCAGCGCTTGCGGGTCTCCACCTGACCGTCCACCTCGACCAGCCCTTCGGCAACGAGGGCTTTGGCGGCGCCGCCACAATCGGCCCACCCCTGATGTTTGATAAGGTCACACAAGGCAACGAAGGGGTGACCTTCGAGCAGAAACGTCTCCATGGGAAATCCTCTAGATGGATGAATGCCGGATACAGCAGGGCGACTATTTTAGGCAGTTCGCTCAGGCAAAGAAAGGAAGAGGGGCCACTCGCTGCGAAAAAGTGGCCGATCGTCCTTGAGGTGGCGCTTTCGCAAGTCCTGATGGAGAGGTGAGAGGGCCAACCGTGACGTATCGTGACGCACCTCGTCCCTGCTGGTGTGCCCACATTAGCCCCTGACTGTTAGGATCGGGCCACTCTCAATGTCCCAAGGAACTTTCCATGACACTCTCCCGCCTGCTGCTGGCATGCAGCGCCCTGACTCTTTGCGGTGTCGCGCAGGCCAGTACTCCGGTACAGGTCTCGCTGCCCGGGGTCAATTTGCCCTCGTCCCATCAGGTGGAAGGAGCTCGCGCCTCGCTGCTCTACGGTCGGACCGGTCAGGTGAAGGGTATTGATCTGCCGATCTTCGCCCTCTCAGATGTGGATCAGTTCAGCGGCCTGCAGCTCGGGGTATTCTTGGGTGCTGGTCGGGTGCGTCACCAGTTTGGCGGGGTCGCCATCAATGCCATCAACTGGCACGAAGGGCAGGATACCGGCGTCAATCTGGGGCTGGTCAACCTGACCAACAATGTGCAGGGGCTTAACTGGGGGGCGGTCAATATCGCCAAGGGCAATGCGCTGGCCAACGTCGGCCTGGTCAACTATGCCGAGCGTACCACCTTCCAGATTGGCTTTATCAATGCGACCAAGCACCTCGATGGCTTGCAGATCGGGCTGGCCAACTATGCCGCCAACGGCGTGTTCCCCATTCTGCCGTTGGTGAACTTCCAGAAATCGTTCTGAGTGGGCGGTTCGCTTTGCGTTAAGGGCCTCTGCTGATTACCCTGTGCCTCTTGCAACTTGTGACAGGCGAACAGAGGTAATTGATGACGGCAGGGCAGATGAGTGCAATCGGGATCGGCTGGGATGTGCGTGGCTGGCAGGGCAGTGCCCAGGCGGTGGCCGTGGTGGGCTGGCAGGCCGACTCCAACCGCCTGCACTGGCTCGGGGTGTCGCCGCTGTTTCGCTTGAGCTCGCGGGTGGCGCCGGATCTGGCCGCTCTACTGCGTCCCGCCCTGCAAAACGAGCTGACCCTGATGCAGGTAGAAGCCTGCCCGCAACTGGCGCTCGGTATAGATGCGCCGCTCGCTTTTCCCCGCGCCTTGCGGGATCTGCTCAACGGCCAGCCACACAGCTGCGCCGTGCCCGAGCGGGAGATAGACAACCCCTATGCCTATCGCGACTGCGAGCGCTGGCTGTATCAGCAGTACGGCAAGAAGCCGCTGTCGGCCACCTTCGACCGGCTTGGCAACAACGCCACCCTGGCGCTCTCCATGCTGCCGCGGCTCTCTGATCTGCAACTGGTGCCGACCGTTGCCCCGAAGGCCAGTCGTGCCGTGCTGGAGGTCTATCCGGCATTGGCCAAAGTGGGCGGCAAGGCCTCCCAGGCACGGCCCGAGCTGGCGGCGCAGCTGCCTGCGGATGTGCTGGTCGGCACCGATCGCTATGATGCGGCGCTCTGCGCCCTGATGGCGCTGCAATATGCCGCTGGTGGCAAGGTGACGGTATTGCCTGAGCTGATTTCGCCACCCAGTGACATGTTGTGTGATGAGGGATGGGTCTATCACTTTGCCCGTCATGCTGTAGAGCACAGCGGCATGTGACGACGGGGACGTGGCACATCATGGCGCCGCTCACCCTGTGGACGCGGGCCAAATGGCGCAAAAAACCTGTCTTTAGTCAGGAAATTGCCTGTTCATCCCGCGCCAAGGTGGCGCATCGTTATCTTCATCCGATATATTGCCCACCTTGCTGATCCTTTGCTGTGGTATTCCCGATGAAATCCGTTCTCTCTATTCAGTCCCACGTGGTCTTTGGTTGTGCCGGCAACAGCGCGGCCGTCTTCCCCATGCGCCGCCTCGGTATGGATGTATGGCCCATCAACACGGTGCAGTTTTCCAACCACACCCAATATGCCCAGGGGTGGCAGGGGATGGCGATGCCGGCGGGTCATATCAGTGCGCTGGTGAAAGGATTGAGCAATATCGAGGTGTTGAGTCAGTGTGACGCCGTGCTGAGCGGTTACCTTGGCTCCGCCGAACAGGGAGACGAGATCCTGACCGTGGTCAACGCCGTCAAGGCGGCCAACCCCGATGCCATCTACTTCTGCGACCCTGTGATGGGTCATCCGGAGAAGGGGTGTATCGTCGCTCCCGGCGTCACCCGTTTCCTGACCGAGCAGGCGCTGCCGGTGGCCGACATGATGGCCCCCAACCTGCTGGAGCTGGAGACCCTCTGTGATACCCATCTGGCTGATCTGGATCAGACCCGCGCGGCTGCCCATCAGCTGCTGGCCCGCGGCGTCAAGCTGGTGCTGGTCAAGCATCTCGGTCGTGCGGCGCAGGACTCCAGCCGCTTCGAGATGCTGCTGGCCACCCCGCAAGGGGATTACCTGATTGCCCGTCCGCTCTATGACTTTGCCCGCCAGCCGGTGGGGGTGGGCGATCTTATCAGCGCCCTGATGCTGGCGAATTTGCTGGCCGGTCACGATGCGGTCAGCGCGTTCGAGCGCACCAACGCCTCGGTGGATGCGGTGCTGCAGGAGACCTGGCGCCAGCAGGCTTACGAGCTGCAACTCATCGCCGCGCAAGATGCCTTCGCCCTGCCAGAGGTTGAAGTGCGAGCGGTGAAACTGCCCTGAGTCAACGCGGACTTTCGTCTATCCCGACAAGGGGGTGGGATGCAGATAAAAAAGGCTTGCCAATGGGCAAGCCTTTTTACTGTTTGCCTATTTAGTGCGGCAAGCAATCAGGCGCGGGGATGGCGGAGGCGATAACGCTCAGCCATGGCATTGGCCGCTACCATGGCGGCGTAGACATCCTGTTCACTCACTGTCATCGGCATGTTGCCCATGGTATCGAGGGGATCGCAGGCCAGCTGCGCCACCTTGCGCCACTCGCTTTCATCAAAGTGGGTGAGCCCCAGCTCTTGCAGCGTCATGGGCAGGCCTGCACAGTCGATGATGCGAAACACCTCATCAAGTTCGTGTTGCGGGGCACGCTCAAGCACGAGTTGGGTCAGCAGGCCGAAGACTACCTTCTCGCCATGCTGGGCGCGATGGAGCTCCGCTATCAGTGACATGCCGTTGTTGACGGCATGAGCGGCGGCCAGTCCACCGGCTTCTGCGCCGACCCCGCTGAGGTAGATGGTGGCCTCGATAACCTGCTCCAGCGCCGGAGTCGAGACATGGTGGCGTATCGCATCCATGGCCAGCTCGATGTTCTCACCAAGCAGCTCGTAACAGAGCTGTGCCAGACCAAGGCCAGTGCGTGAAGGGCGCTTGCCGACCAGATTGAGTCCGTCTGACCGATAGCAGGCGCGCGCCTCGAAATAGGTGGCCAGGGCATCGCCAACGCCTGCGGAAAAGAAGCGGGGAGGGGCGGCGGCAATGATGGCTGTGTCAGCCAGCACCACGTCCGGATTTTGCGGCAGGAACAGATAGCGCTCAAATTCCCCCGCCTGGTTGTAGATCACCGCCAGTGCCGTGCAGGGGGCATCTGTGGAGGCAATCGTCGGAAACAGCACAACCGGACGGCGCAGATAGAAGGCCACGGCCTTGGCGACATCCAGCGTCTTGCCGCCGCCGATCCCGACAATCACGTTCGCACCATATTGCTCTGCAAGGTGGGTCAGGCGGTGGATCTCCTGTTCGGTGCATTCGTAGCGAAACTTGTCGACCACTCCCCTGAGGCCTGCCTGCAGGAGCCCCGCCAAAGCTTCTTCCCGTACCCGCTCCAGAATGAACTCATCGCTGATGAGCAACGCATAGTCACCAAAATCTTTAACGTGCTCATGGAGTTGCGGGAGAAGGTGTTGACCGATGATGAACTTTTTGGGGGAGGTAACTGTACGGGGCAAAGTGGGCATCCATTATTCCTCAAGGCAGTGAATAACATAGATTTGATTATCAAATGGGTCTCTCACGATACGCCTGATGAGGCAATAGATGAAGAAGAAAAGGGGGGGCGTTTTAATCATTAATTAATCTTTCTGTTTGTTTGGTTGTTTTTTGGGGCGAGCAATTGGCGGTGTTGAGGCATACAGGCGCAATGGCTGTATCGTGGCAATCCGTCGCAAGCCATACTGCTGCAACAAACAGTCACGCTGGCAACAAGCAGGGCCGCTTGGTGCGGCCCTGCTGTATTTGGATAAGGGATAGGGGATGGTCAGAGCGGTTTGTAGAAGATGACGGTCGCAGCAAGGGAGCCATCGGCGTTGCGTGCAAAGCTCGGGATCTGGCCGGCTTCCAGATAGCCGAGTTGACGATAGAGGTGGGAGGCCACATCACCGGCGCGAGTATCGAGCACCAGCAGCGAACGGCCCGCGGCATGGGCGCCTTGTTCCATTGCCTGCATCAGCGCACGACCGACACCTTTGCCTCTCGCCGTTTGCAGTACCATCAGTTTTTCCACCTCGGCCCGGTGGCGACCGTTGGCCTTGCCACAGAGCGCGAGCTGAACCGTTCCCACGAGCTGTTGTTGCTCAAGGGCCAGCCACAGCTTTCGGTGACCTGCTGCCAGATCCGCTTCAACTCCTTGCCAGTAGCGGGTAGATTCCTCCGTGGTCAGCGGCGGTAAAAATCCGACCGAGGCGCCGCTATCGACACAATCTTGCAGCAGGGTGATGAGCGCACTTTGGTAGGTCGCTGCGCTCTTAACTTCTACAATGTCCATCTGACATCCTTGTCGTTGCGTTGCTATGTGGCTGATTGCCACCGTTGGTTCATATGAGGGAGGTACTTATGCTCGCCGCGAGTACGGCTTGTCAGCGGATCAGCCTCTGCTCAACGAGCCAGGTGAACAGCAGGCGGGAGACGGGGGAGAGCTCATCGAGGTGAGAGCTGTCGAGCCAGCGCAGCTCGGCAATTTCTGCCGAGGCGATCGGGGTGCCGCTCGCTTCGCCGGTGTAGCAGCGCAGTCGCACCTCGACACCTGCCGGTTTGCCATCGGCCTGAGCGCTGAACTCGCAGACAAAGCGCAGGGTATCGGGTTGCAGGGTGACAGCCAGCTCCTCTGCAATCTCGCGGATCAGCGCCGCCTCGTCGCTCTCGCCCGGTTCCCGCTTGCCGCCCGGGATGTAATAGATGTCCTTGCCGTGGGAGCGGGCGCAGAGCAGTTGCTGATCTTTAAAGGTGAGCCAAGCGAGTTTGTCGATCATCCGTTTTCTCTCCAATGGGGTTGCCGTGATGAGCAGTGGCGCATTCAAGCGCACAGTTGTTTTGCATGCCGGCAGCCTAACAAAGATGAAGTTGAGTCCCAAGGAGAAAGAGGGGAGATGCCGGAAACGCACTGTTTCCAGCGCGGTGACCGCGTAGCTGAATGAGTGCGCAATGGCTGGTTCACCACAGACTTTTCGACCGCTAAAAAGCGGACTGACGCACATCACGACAGGGCCGGACTGGGCGAAGGCGGGGTCCTTGTGGTTTAATCTTGCCACTTTAGCGGTAGTAGGCGACGAGCCTGCTACCTTGCGTTGGCAAGATGCAGGTGAGCAAGATGCAGATAGCAGCAGAGAGCAAGTTTATCGGACTCGGGGTCGCGGGCAATTTCGCCGGTCATCTGGAGCAGGCGGGTGAAGCGTCGGACTTCGTAGCGGTAGTCGTGCGCGACACCACGGCGCCCAAGGCGCTGTTCCCCTTCTTCGTGCCGGGCCATCCGGGTCAGCTCGGGGTATTCCCGTTGAGCGACAAGGCGATCTTTCTGCCGGAAGCGGCGGTCAGCGGTGACGAGAAGGTGCAGATTGAGCCGGAAGTGGCCCTCTGGTGCGAGCTGGAGTATGCCGACAAGCAGGTGGTGGCGATCCATCCCCGCGCCTTTGGTGCCTATAACGACTGCTCCATCCGTCGTCCCAACGCCAAGAAGATCAGCGAGAAGAAGAACTGGGGCGAAGAGAGCAAGGGGCTGGCGGACAAGCTGCTGCCGCTTTCCGGTTTTGCCGCCGGTTGCGAGCTCGATGACTATCGTATCGCCTGCTATCTGGAGCGGGACGGTGAGCTGTACGCCTACGGGGTAGACAGCGCCGCCATCGACTACAGCTACTTCCACGGCAAGCTGCTCGACTGGGCCATCGACAAGTTCAATCATCAGCAGGATGAAGGGCCAGCGGAGCACATTCAGGGGCTGCTGGCGCAGGCGGGACATCCTCCCCATGCGCTCATCAGTATCGGTGCCACCCGCTATACCCCGTTTGGCGAGACCCACTTCCTCAAACCGGGCGACACTTCCTGCGTAGTGGTCTATCCGGGCAGTCGTTATAGCGAAGCGGATATTCGCGAAGCGATCCGCAGCCGCAACTTTGGCGCTGATATGTCGGTGCTGCTGCAGGCGGTGCAGGCGCGCTAATCAGGTTGGCTAGCGGGGAGGCCACAGCCATCCTGCTGGCTGCAACAAAGAGTCATTGATGAAGATTGATACTACAACGCGGGCCGATTATCCGGCCCTGATCGATCTGTGGGAGGCCTCTGTTCGGGCGACCCACCACTTCCTGCCCGAGGCCGAGATCCTGGCTCTCAAACCGCTTATTCTGGAGCACTACTTCGATGCGGTGACACTGCACTTTGCCCGCACAGAAGAGGGGCACATTACGGGTTTTAGCGGAGTGCACGATGGCAAGCTGGAGATGCTGTTTGTGGCTCCCGGGGCGCGCGGTAGTGGCGTGGGGCGTTTGCTGGTGGCGCATGCCATCACGCAGGGCGGCGCGACTCAGGTTGACGTCAACGAGCAGAACGAACAGGCGGTGGGCTTTTATCTGAAGATGGGATTCACCGTGACGGGCCGCTCGCCGCTGGATGGTCAGGGCAAGCCCTATCCGTTGCTGCATATGGCGCTGGCGCCGACCTGATCGTGCCTGATGAGGCGCAGTACCCATAAACCAACGGGGGATGGCATCAGCCATCCCCCGTTTTTTTGATCGTGTTTGTTACTTGCTGGCGACCTTGTTCACTACCTTGATCAGCTGATAGCGCACGGAGGGGGCATCGGCCGGCACATCGGTGAGCTGCTCCTTGCTGACTGTGAGCTGATAGCGGTAACCCGGCTCGAACTGGAAACCTTCAATATTCTGGTAGAACAGCGTCCAGGGCTGCTGCTCATCACTGCGAACCTGCATGCACTGCATTGGGCCAACCCCGACGCAATCGACCAGCTGGCTGTTGATATAGAGGGTCTCCCCCTGTGACGAGGCGGGGGCGCTCTGGCAGGCGGTCAGCAGCAAGGCTGCGCTGATAAACAGTGGTTTCATAATGGACTCCTTAACGCGAAAGGGGGCATTAGAGCGGCAAACAAAAAGGCGGTCAATGACCGCCTTTGTAACAAACCATATCAGCGCAGTGGTTAGCGCTGCTCGAGTGGAGTGAACTCGCGCAGCGGGTGGCCTACGTAGAGCTGGCGTGGGCGACCAATCTTGCTGTCCGGGTCTGAGTGGAACTCGTTCCAGTGGGCAATCCAGCCGATGGTGCGGGAGATGGCGAAGATCACGGTGAACATGCTCATCGGGATGCCGATCGCCTTCATGATGATGCCGGAGTAGAAGTCCACGTTCGGGTAGAGTTTCTTCTCGACGAAGTAGGGGTCGGAGAGCGCAATACGCTCCAGCTCCATGGCTACGTCCAGCAGCGGATCCTTGATCTGCAGCTCGGTCAGTACTTCGTGGCAGGTTTCGCGCATCACGGTGGCACGGGGGTCGTGGTTTTTGTAGACACGGTGACCGAAGCCCATCAGACGGAACGGATCATTCTTGTCCTTGGCCTTGGCGATGTACTCGGGGATGCGATCCACCGAGCCGATCTCTTCCAGCATGCGCAGGCAGGCTTCGTTGGCGCCACCGTGGGCCGGTCCCCACAGGGAGGCGATCCCCGCGGCGATACAGGCGAACGGGTTGGCACCGGAGGAGCCAGCCAGACGAACGGTGGAGGTGGAGGCGTTCTGCTCGTGATCCGCATGGAGGGTAAAGATACGATCCATGGCGCGTTCAACGATGGGGTTGACCTTGTACTCTTCGGTCGGCACGCCAAACATCATGTGCAGGAAGTTACCGGCATAGGAGAGGGCGTTACGCGGCTGCATGAACGGCTGGCCGATGGAGTACTTGTAACACATGGCGGCCAGAGTCGGCATCTTGGAGAGCAGACGGAAGGCACAGATCTCGCGATGCTGCTCGTTATTGATGTCGAGGGCATCGTGATAGAAGGCGGAGAGGGCGCTGACTACACCGCACATGATGGCCATGGGGTGGGAGTCGCGACGGAAGCCGCGGAAGAAGAAGGCGATCTGCTCGTGCACCATGGTGTGGCGGGTGACCAGGCGTTCGAATTCAGCATATTGGGCCTTGGTCGGCGCTTCGCCGTACAGCAGGATATAGCAGACTTCCAGATAGGTGGCCTGGGTGGCCAACTGGGCGATGGGGTAACCACGGTGCAGCAAGACACCCTGATCCCCGTCAATGTAGGTAATGGCAGATTTGCAAGAACCGGTGGCCATAAAACCGGGGTCAAAGGTGAAATACCCCTGTGATCCCAATTTTCTGACATCGATGACATCCGGGCCGATGGTGCCGGAGAGGATCGGCAGTTCGACCGGATCTTTTCCGGGCAGGTGTAGGGTGGCTATCTTATCAGCCATAGCACGTCTCCTTTGCTCTTTATAATTTGGTTCCAGTCCTACTCTATTACGACTTTTATGACGCTGGCAAAGGTTGTTACCCATACCGAAGTGGCTGGAGCGCCTTATTTGAAACAGAGTTCCTTATCAATGTCAATTTTGCTGGAACCCCATTAATGGCATTAATGAAATGTTAAATTAAATATGCGATCGAGTTTGCGGTTTTGTGTTTTCTTTGTAGCTAATTGATTGTCTTCGGTTAAGGCCGCCGATATACTGCGCCACGTGGGTCATGGCTGCGGGTGTTTGAAACGCTTTGGCAAAGCCTGATGTGAAACCGAAAACTCGCGTTTTGGCTTTTTCAGAGTGTTTTGGTAACAAAAAACCAACAATCACCATTCCGTGCCCTCAAGTGTGAGTTAAAACAATAACTAACGTGCTCAATGGAGCTGAGTGGGCAAGCGTGAAAAACAAACAGAGACCGGTCAACCTCGACCTACAGACGATCAGCTTTCCTGTCACTGCCATTGCATCCATCCTGCACCGTGTTTCAGGGGTCATTACCTTTGTTGCACTGGGCATCTTGCTGTGGATGCTTGGTACTTCACTCGCCTCTCCCGAAGGGTTTGAAACCGTGGTTGCCATCATGGACAACTTCCTGGTCAAACTCGTGCTGTGGGGGATTCTGACTGCGCTGGCATACCACATTGTGGGTGGCTTGCGTCATCTGGTCATGGATATGGGCTATTGGGAAGAGCTGGAATCCGGCAATCAGAGCGCCCGCGTGGCCTTCGTGATCACCGCGATCTTGGCTGTATTGGCGGGAGTGCTTGTATGGTAACCAATTCTGCAACCTTCGGGCGCAGCGGCGTTCATGATTACATCCTGATCCGCGCCACCGCCCTCATCATGACCTGTTATGTCCTCTATCTGGTGGGCTTTGTCGCGTTCAACGACATCACCTACGAGGTGTGGGCAGGCTTCTTCGCCAAAACATTCACCAAAGTATTCACCCTGTTGACCCTGCTCTGCGTACTGATCCACGCCTGGATTGGTCTGTGGCAGGTGCTGACTGACTATATCAAGCCGGTAGGGCTGCGCGGGGCGCTGCAATTTGCCCTGGTCGTGGTGCTGTTTGTCTATCTGATGACGGGTTTCGTCGTGCTGTGGGGTGTGTAAGGTGACTATTCCAACTCGTGAATTTGATGCGGTGGTGATTGGTGCCGGTGGTGCCGGTATGCGCGCCGCGCTGCAGATTGCCCAGTCCGGCAAGAGCTGCGCTCTGTTGTCCAAGGTTTTTCCAACCCGTTCTCACACTGTCTCCGCCCAGGGCGGGATCACGGTTGCGCTGGGCAATGCCCACGATGACAACTGGCAGTGGCATATGTATGACACGGTAAAAGGTTCCGATTACATCGGTGATCAGGAAGCCATCGAGTACATGTGCAAAACCGGTCCCGAGGCTATCTATGAGCTGGAGAACATGGGCTTGCCCTTCTCCCGTTTCGATAACGGGTCTGTCTACCAGCGTCCGTTTGGTGGTCAGTCCAAGAATTTCGGTGGCGAGCAGGCTGCTCGTACCGCAGCGGCCGCCGACCGTACCGGTCACGCCCTGCTGCACACCCTCTATCAGCAGAACGTCAAGAACAAGACCACTGTCTTCTCCGAGTGGTATGCGCTGGATCTGGTGAAAAACCAGGATGGCCACGTGGTGGGTTGTACCGCCATCGATATGGAGAGCGGTGAAGTGGTCTACTTCAAGGCCAAGGCCACTGTGCTGGCGACTGGCGGTGCCGGTCGTATATACCAGTCCACCACCAACGCCCACATCAATACAGGTGACGGTGTCGGTATGGCGCTGCGTGCCGGTGTCGGCGTGCAGGACATGGAGATGTGGCAGTTCCACCCGACCGGCATCGCCGGGGCAGGGGTGCTGGTAACCGAAGGCTGCCGTGGTGAAGGTGGTTATCTGCTCAATAAAGATGGCGAGCGCTTCATGGAGCGTTACGCGCCGAACGCCAAGGACTTGGCCGGTCGCGACGTGGTGGCCCGCTCCATCATGATCGAGATCCGTGAAGGCCGTGGCTGCGATGGTCCCTGGGGCCCGCACATCAAGCTCAAGCTGGATCACCTCGGCAAAGAGGTGCTGGAATCCCGTCTGCCGGGGATCTGCGAGCTCTCTCGCACCTTCGCCCACGTGGATCCGGTCAAAGAGCCGATCCCGATCATCCCGACCTGCCACTACATGATGGGCGGCGTGCCGACCAACGTGAATGGCCAGTGCCTGACCCAGGACAAGAACGGCAATGATGTGCCGGTAGTCGGTCTGTTTGCGGTGGGCGAGATTGCCTGCGTCTCGGTGCACGGTGCCAACCGTCTGGGTGGCAACTCCCTGCTGGATCTGGTGGTGTTCGGCCGCGCTGCCGGCATGCATCTGGTCAACACCCTGGGCGAGATGGATCACGGCCGTGATGCTTCCGAGTCGGATCTGGATGCCGCATTGTCCCGCTTCAACCGCTGGGAAAATTGCCGTGACGGGGAAGACCCGGTGCAGATCCGCAAAGACCTGCAGCGCTGCATGCAGAACAACTTCTCCGTATTCCGCGAAGGTGCGGCGATGGCAGAAGGGCTGGCCGAGCTCAAGGTTATCCGCGAGCGCCTCAAGTCAGCCCGTCTGGATGACACCTCCAAAGAGTTCAACACCCAGCGCATCGAGTGCCTGGAGCTGGACAACCTGATGGAGACGGCGTTTGCCACGGCGGTTGCCGCCAACTTCCGTACCGAGAGTCGCGGTGCTCACTGCCGCTTCGACTTCCCGGATCGCGACGATGAGAACTGGCTGTGCCACAGCCTCTATCATCCGGACACCGAGTCCATGACCCGTCGCGCTGTCAACATGTCACCCAAGACCCGTGAGGCGTTCCCGCCCAAGGTCCGGACTTACTGATTGCGGAGCCAGCCCTATGAACGTCACATTCTCTGTCTACAGATACAATCCGGATGTTGATAACGTCCCCCATATGAAGGAATATCGTCTTGATATTCCTGAAGGTTCCGACATGATGGTGCTCGACGCACTGATCCAGTTGAAAGAGCTGGATCCCACGCTCGCCTTCCGCCGCTCTTGCCGCGAAGGGGTCTGTGGATCAGACGGTCTCAACATGAATGGCAAGAACGGTCTTGCCTGTATCACCCCGCTCTCCGACCTGCTGAAGAAGGGCAATAACGTCGTTATCCGCCCCTTGCCCGGCCTGCCGGTGATCCGTGATCTGGTGATCGACATGACCCAGTTCTACACCCAGTGGGAGAAGGTCAAACCCTTCCTCATCAATGATGACAAGTTGCCGCCGGTGCGTGAGCACCTGCAATCCCCCGAAGAGCGCGCCAAGCTTGACGGCCTGTACGAGTGCATTCTCTGTGCCTGCTGCTCCACTTCGTGCCCCTCCTTCTGGTGGAATCCCGACAAGTTCATCGGTCCGGCCGGGCTGCTCGCCGCCTACCGCTGGCTGGCTGACAGCCGCGACACCGCGACCACCGAACGACTGGGGAATCTGGACGACGCATTCAGCGTGTTCCGCTGCCATGGCATCATGAACTGCGTGAACGTCTGTCCGAAAGGCTTGAACCCGACCAAGGCGATTGGCCAGATCAAGTCGATGTTGCTCAATCGGGCTGTTTAGTATCAGGGCCGGCCAGGTGCTGGCCCGACCTCTGGATAGCCATCCGACCCGTGGCAGGATGGCTATTTGACCCCTACAAGCTGCGCAGCAGTAACAAGAAGTACAAGGGATAGAAATGCATAACGGCGTGATGAAGGCCTGGTTGGAGTCATCTCACCTGGCTGGTGCGAATGCAAGCTATATCGAGGATTTGTACGAATCCTTCCTGGAAAATCCTGACTCCGTGTCCGACGAGTGGCGCAGCCTGTTTAGTGAGCTGCCCCAGGTCAATGGCCATGCGGTTGAACAACCCCACTCCCAGGTCCGCGATTATTTCCGTCGTCTGGCCAAGGATCCCTCTCGCTACAGTGCCCCCGTCTCCGATCCGCAAGTGGATGCCAAGCAGGTGCGGGTATTGCAGCTGATCAACGCCTTCCGTTTCCGTGGTCACCAGAATGCCAATCTGGACCCGCTGGGCCTGTGGCAGCGTGAAACCGTTGCCGAACTGGATCCTGCGTTCCACAACCTGCAGGGCGCAGATATGGAGGCCACCTTCAATGTGGGCTCCTACGCCATCGGTCGCGAGACCATGGTGCTCTCCGACCTCTACGCCTCGCTGAAGAAGACCTATTGCGGCTCCATCGGCGCCGACTACATGCACCTCACCTCCACGGAAGAGAAGCGCTGGCTGCAACAGCGTCTCGAATCCATCGAAGGGAAGGGGAGTTACACCCTCGAAGAGAAGACCCGTTTCCTAGAGAGCCTGACCGCCGCCGAAGGGTTGGAGAAATATCTGGGCGCCAAGTTCCCGGGAGCCAAGCGCTTCTCGCTGGAAGGTGGCGACGCCATGATCCCCATGCTCAAGGAGCTGATCCGTCGCGCCGGTGAGCAGGGCTGCAAAGAGGCCGTTATCGGTATGGCCCACCGCGGTCGCCTCAACGTGCTGATCAACGTGCTGGGCAAGCGCGCTCAGGACCTGTTCGACGAGTTTGCCGGCAAGCATGGCGAATCCTGGGGAACCGGTGATGTGAAGTACCATATGGGCTTCTCCTCCGACTTCGCCACCCCGGGTGGCAACGTCCACCTTGCGCTGGCGTTCAACCCCTCTCACCTCGAGATCGTCAACCCTGTGGTCATCGGCTCGGTCCGTGCCCGTATGGATCGTCGCGGTGACAAGGATGGCTCCAGCGTGTTGCCCATCACCATTCACGGTGACTCGGCCATGGCCGGTCAGGGCGTGGTGGCCGAGACCTTCAACATGTCCCAGACCCGTGCCTATGGCGTGGGCGGGACGGTGCGCATCGTCATCAACAACCAGGTTGGTTTCACCACCTCCTATATCCGTGACCTGCGTTCCACCGAATATTGCACCGACATCGCCAAGGCGGTGCAGGCGCCGGTGCTGCACGTCAACGGGGATGATCCGGAAGCCGTGGTGCTGGTGACCCAGATTGCACTGGATTACCGCAACACCTTCAAACGCGACGTGGTGATCGAGCTGGTCTGCTACCGTCGTCACGGTCACAACGAAGCGGACGAGCCGAGCGCGACCCAGCCGCTGATGTACCAGAAGATCAAGCAGCACCCGACCCCGCGCAAGATCTACGCCGATCAGCTGGTGGCCGAGGGGAGCCTCGCTCAGGAGCGGGCGACCGAACTGGTCAACGAGTATCGCGAAGCGCTGGATCGCGGCGAGCGCGTAAGCAAAGAGTGGCGGCCGATGGAGCTGCACTCCGTCGACTGGACCCCTTATCTGGGCCACGACTGGAACATGGCCTATGAGAGTGCCGTGCCGATGGATCACCTCAAGAGCCTTGGCGAGCGGGTGAGCCAGTATCCGGCCACTCACGTGCTGCAGCGTCAGGTCGAGAAGATTTACGAAGACCGCCGTCTGATGGCCGCGGGTGAGAAGCTGGTGGATTGGGGCTTTGCCGAAACCCTGGCTTACGCCACTCTGGTGGACAAGGGGTCCCGCATCCGCTTTACCGGTGAAGATTCCGGCCGTGGCACCTTCTTCCACCGCCACGCCGTGCTGCACAGCCAGACCGATGCCAGCACCTACACCCCGCTGTGCAACCTGCACGACGAGCAAGGCCCGTTCGAGGTGTATGACTCTGTGCTGACCGAGAACGCGGTACTGGCCTTTGAATATGGTTACGCCAGCGCCGAGCCGGCTGGCCTCACCATCTGGGAAGCCCAGTTCGGCGATTTCGCCAACTGTGCCCAGGTAGTGGTGGATCAGTTCCTCTCCTCCGGTGAGCAGAAGTGGGGCCGGATGTGCGGCCTGACCATGTTGCTGCCGCACGGTTACGAGGGGCAGGGCCCGGAGCACTCCTCCGCCCGTCTGGAGCGTTATCTGCAGATGTGTGCCCAGCACAACATGCAGGTGTGCGTGCCCTCTACCCCGGCGCAGGTGTTCCATATGCTGCGTCGTCAGGTGGTACGTCCGATGCGCCGTCCGCTGATCGTCATGACGCCCAAATCCCTGCTGCGCCATCCGCTGGCGGTGAGCAAGCTCGAAGAGCTGGCGGAAGGAACCTTCCAGAACGCCATCGGCGAGATCGATGCGCTGGATCCGAAAGCGGTCAAGCGCGTGGTCTTCTGCTCCGGCAAGGTCTACTACGACCTGCTCGATGCCCGTCGCAAGGCCGAGCAGCAAGATGTGGCACTGGTGCGAATCGAGCAGCTCTACCCCTTCCCGGAAGAGGAAGTGCGCGCCATTCTGGCCGATTACAGCCACGTCACCGACTTTGTCTGGTGTCAGGAAGAGCCGCAGAACCAGGGCGCCTGGTACTGCACCCGTCACCACTACGATGGCGTGCTGCCAGCCGGAGCCACCCTGCGTTATGCCGGTCGCCCCGCGTCAGCCTCACCGGCCGTCGGTTACATGTCTGTCCACGCCAAGCAGCAAAAAGCCTTGGTGGAAGATGCCCTTACCCTGTAAAGCCTCTGGCATAGAAGTAAAAAGGAACTGATTGGATGACTATCGAAATCAAGGTACCGGATCTGCCGGAATCAGTGGCCGATGCCACTATCGCCACCTGGCACAAAAAACCGGGCGATCTGGTCGCCCGTGACGAAGTGCTGGTCGACATCGAGACCGACAAGGTGGTGCTGGAAGTGCCGGCACCGCAAGCTGGTGTGCTGGGGGATATTCTGCAAGGGGAAGGGGCGACCGTGTTGTCCCGTCAACTGATTGCCATCCTCACCGCCGCCCCGGTGGCCGGTGAAGAGACCAAAGAGAAACCCGCTGAAGCGGTTGCCGATGATGGTGCCGATGGCTTGAGCCCCTCGGTGCGCCGCCTGATTGGCGAGCACGACATCGACGTGACCAAGCTGACCGGTACCGGCAAGGGCGGTCGCATCACCAAGGATGATGTGGAAGCCTTCATCAAGGCCAAGAGCCAGCCTGCGGCAGCCGCACCGGTCACAACTGCAGCCCCGGCAGCCAAGGTTGCCCCGCTGGGTGGTCGCACCGACAAGCGGGTACCGATGACCCGTCTGCGCAAGCGCATTGCCGAGCGTCTGCTGGAAGCGAAAAACACCACCGCCATGCTGACCACTTTCAACGAGGTCAACATGAAGCCCATCATGGATCTGCGCAAGCAGTACGGCGAGATCTTCGAGAAGAAGCACGGCATCAAGCTCGGCTTTATGTCCTTCTACGTGAAGGCGGTCGTGGAGTCCCTCAAACGCTATCCGGAAGTGAACGCGGCGCTCGATGGTGATGACGTGGTTTACCACAACTACTTCGACGTCAGCATCGCCGTATCTACCCCCCGTGGTCTGGTGACGCCGGTGCTGCGCGACTGCGACAACATGAGCCTGGCGGACATCGAGAAGGCCATCAAGGATCTGGCGGGCAAGGGCCGTGACGGCAAGCTGACCGTGGATGAACTGACTGGCGGCAACTTCACCATCACCAACGGTGGCGTGTTCGGCTCCCTGATGTCTACCCCGATCATCAACCCGCCCCAGAGCGCCATTCTGGGCATGCACAAGATCCAGGATCGCCCGATGGCCGTTGACGGCAAGGTCGAGATCCTGCCGATGATGTATCTGGCGCTCTCCTACGATCACCGTCTCATCGACGGACGCGAATCGGTAGGCTTCCTGGTCTCCGTCAAGGAGCTGCTGGAAGACCCGACCCGTCTGTTGCTGGACGTCTAAGCCTGTGGCACCCGGGCAAGGGGGTTGCGCCCCGAGCCGAATGTGCTGCTGGACGTTTGAGTAATACCCGAGCGATTGAAAGATAACGAGGGGCCGCCCAGGCCCCCATTCACAGGGGATTGAGAAACACCAGCCCCGGACGGAAATACCTACAACACGGATAGAGCATCTATGAATCTGCATGAATATCAGGCAAAACAGCTGTTTGCCGAGTATGGCCTGCCGGTCTCCGAAGGTTATGCCTGTGCTACCCCACAAGAAGCGGCCGAAGCGGCCGACAAGATTGGCGGCAATACTTGGGTCGTCAAATGCCAGGTACACGCCGGTGGCCGCGGTAAAGCGGGCGGCGTGAAAGTGGCCAAGAGCAAGGATGAGATCCGTGCTTTTGCCCAAAACTGGCTTGGCAAAAATCTGGTGACCTACCAGACCGACGCCAACGGCCAACCGGTCACCAAGATCCTGGTGGAATCTTGCACCGACATCGCCAAAGAGCTCTACCTGGGCGCCGTGGTTGACCGTGGTTCGCGCCGCGTGGTCTTCATGGCCTCGACTGAAGGTGGCGTGGATATCGAGAAGATCGCCCACGAAACCCCCCATCTGATCCACAAGGCGGCTATCGATCCGTTGGTGGGTCCGCAGGCTTATCAGGCCCGCGAACTGGCCTTCAAACTGGGTCTGGTCGGCGATCAGATCAAACAGTTCACCAAGATCTTCATGGGTCTGGGCCAGATGTTCCTGGATTGCGATTTCGCGCTGCTGGAGATCAACCCGCTGGTGATCACCGCGCAGGGCAACCTGCACTGCCTGGATGGCAAGATCAACATCGACGCCAACGCACTGTATCGTCAGCCCAAGCTGCGCGAGATGCACGACCCGTCACAAGATGACCCCCGCGAAGCGCACGCCGCCCAGTGGGAGCTGAACTATGTGGCCCTCGATGGCAACATCGGCTGCATGGTCAACGGCGCGGGTCTGGCCATGGGCACCATGGACATCGTCAACCTGCACGGCGGCAAACCGGCCAACTTCCTTGACGTCGGCGGTGGCGCCACCAAGGAGCGCGTAACCGAGGCGTTCAAGATCATCCTCTCCGACAGCAACGTCAAAGCGGTGCTGGTCAATATCTTCGGCGGCATCGTGCGCTGCGACATGATCGCGGAAGGCATCATAGGTGCGGTCAAGGAAGTGGGGGTCAAGGTGCCCGTCGTGGTCCGTCTGGAAGGCAACAACGCCGAGCTGGGTGGTATCAAGCTGGCCGAGAGCGGCCTCAACATCATTGCGGCCAAGAGTCTGACCGATGCCGCGCAGCAAGTCGTCAAAGCAGCGGAGGCCAACTGATGAGCGTACTGATCACCAAGGACACCCGAGTCATCTGCCAGGGCTTTACCGGCGGTCAGGGTACTTTCCACTCCGAGCAGGCGCTCTCCTACGGCACCCAGCTGGTGGGCGGCGTCTCTCCGGGCAAGGGCGGCACCACCCATCTGGGCCTGCCGGTGTTCAACACCGTCCGTGACGCGGTCGAAGCGACCGGCGCCACCGCCTCCGTCATCTATGTGCCGGCGCCGTTCTGCAAGGACGCGATCCTGGAAGCGATCGATGCGGGCATCAAGCTCATCGTCACCATCACCGAAGGCATCCCGACCTTGGATATGCTGGACGTCAAGGTGAAGCTGCAAGAGACCGGCGTGCGGATGATCGGCCCCAACTGCCCTGGCGTGATCACTCCGGGTGAATGCAAGATCGGCATCATGCCGGGCCACATTCACAAGCCGGGCAAGGTGGGCATCGTCTCCCGCTCCGGCACCCTGACCTACGAAGCGGTCAAGCAGACCACTGACGAGGGCTTTGGCCAGTCCACCTGCGTCGGTATTGGTGGCGACCCCATCCCGGGCTCCAACTTTATCGACATTCTGGAGATGTTCCAGAACGACCCGCAGACCGAAGCGATCGTGATGATCGGCGAGATCGGCGGCAACGCCGAGGAAGACGCGGCCGCCTATATCAAGGCCCACGTCACCAAGCCGGTAGTATCTTATATCGCCGGAGTTACCGCGCCTCCCGGCAAGCGGATGGGCCACGCTGGCGCCATCATCTCCGGTGGCAAGGGTACTGCCGCCGAGAAGTTTGCCGCGCTGGAAGATGCTGGCGTGAAAACCGTCCGCTCCCTGGCCGATATCGGCAAGGCCCTGCGCGAAGTGACCGGCTGGTAATTTCTGTTACCCCGTTATCTCTAATAAAAGTGCCGCCCGATGGGCGGCTTTTTTTATCATTAATCATTTGAAGCAGTTATCTTTATTTCTGGAAGTTAGAATATGATTTGTTGTTTGTGACCTTACGGGTTAGGTAATAAGCACTCTGTAAATAGGCGTTAACTCACAGTATAATCAACAATTAGGCCCATAAAAACTGAACCGGTACTCTGTGAATGAGCATAAATTTCCTAGAAAGTGATTTTGAAAAAGTTAACTATCTGTTAAATTTGTTGATTGCTCATGCCACAGGAAAAACAGCAGATTCCAGTGAATACGAACAACTTCGCTACGAGTTACTTAGTAATCACGCTATTGCTACTCAATTACCAGCATGGCTAAAACTACATAGAAATCTTGACTCTTTCTGGGGATTCATACAGCCGAAATTCGCTACGTATGCTGAACGAAGAACTTACCTTTCTGAGCAATTCACACCGCTGCTGGACGCGCTTGAGTTCGGTGTGTCAGAGCCATTAAAAAATCAAGGCAAGGTCTTAGGCGGAATAAATGAACCTATAGCTAGAAACAAAAGAAATGTTTTTATTGTTCATGGAAGGGATAATGAAGCTAAATATGAAGTTAGCCGTTTCATAGAAAGTTTAGGTCTTAAAGCAATCATACTTCATGAGCAAGCTAGTTCAGGTATGACAATCATTGAGAAGATTGAGCATTATTCAAACGATGCCGACTTTGCTCTAATTTTATATACGCCCTGTGATCTTGGTCGGGGTGTTCACGAATCAAAAATCCCTCCTAAAAACCGAGCTCGACAGAACGTTGTTTTCGAACATGGCTACCTGATGGCAAAACTCGGTAGGGAAAATGTTTGTGCCTTGGTTAAGGGAGAAATTGAAACCCCAAATGACATCAGTGGCGTAGTATACGTGGGCTTAGATGCCGCTGGTGGCTGGAAACTTGCAGTATCTAAAGAGCTCAAGGCATGTGGTTATGCAATTACCGGTTGGTGATCATCTCGTATGCTGGGCTAAAAAGGGTAGGTTGGTGCTGAACGTAGTGAAGCCCAACGTTTACCGTGAAAGATGCTTGTCAATCAGTTTTATGGCTTAGCCACATCCTTGTTTATTCCGCTCTGATTGGCGTAATCATGCTCGCTTGTTGGGCTTCGCTACGCTCTGCGCCAACCTACAAGTCACGTTATCTCAATCCTGCGCCGCTGGGGCCCATCAGCGGATCACGCTTGGCGATAATGCTCCCTCAGATTTCACCTGTAAAAATGCCGACCCTCGGGTCGGCATTTTCAAGAAATAGGGGGTGGGGCGAAACAGTATGAGAAATGGTTGCCCTCTATCGCCGGGCTATTTATCCGCCTTGCCCGCTGCATCGGCAAGTTTGGCAAGCTGTTTGTCATACCAGGCCACCGGGCGGTTCTCATCTTCCGCCCGCTCCTTGCGCCGGATGGCATTGCGTACCGCCATGGCCCCCAGCCAGCGAAACGGCTCGGGCGGGAAGTAGCCGCGCGGGCCGCTTACCAGGGCGCAGTCGCGCCACGGCTTGTCCTCCTCCCGCACCTCGTCTCTCACCAGGGCCGCCAGGATCTGGCCGCCGATCCAGCTTTGTGCCACTCCGTTGCCAGAGTAGCCGAGGCCATAGACGATATTGGGCTGCCCTCGCCAGTGGCCGAAGAAGGGGAGGCCATCTACCGAGCGGTCGGAGGCGCCGCACCAGCTGGCGGCGATGGGCACCTCTTTAAGTGCCGGAAAGAAGCGGCGCAGGGTGCGGGTGAGGGGGGCAAGATAGCGGCTCGGCGCATCGAACTCGGCCAGATGGCGGTTGGCAAAGGCGAAGGTGTTGCCCCCCTTGCCCAGCATCAGCCGTCCTTGCGGGGTGGAGCGGTAGTAATGCACAAAGGTGCGGCCATCCACCACGGAGCGGCCGTGCTCAAGCTGCTGGGCGGCCAGTGCATCCGGCGCGGGGTCGGTTATCACCATATCGGAGGAGACCAGCACTATGCTGCGGCGAAACTCGCGAAAGTGCTGCACCATGGCGCTGTTGAGGGCCAGCACCACCTTGCGGGCACGTACCTCACCCTGCGGCGTTTGCACCCGCGCTGGCTGGCCCGCCTCAAGGCGCTGCATGGGGGAGTGCTCATAGACCTCGACCCCCAGTTCCCGCGCTACCCGCAGCAGGCCGCGCACCAACAGTGCCGGTTGCACCGAACCGGCGTGGGGGCTGTAGAGCCCCTCCAGATGAACGTGGGAACCGCACTGGCTAGCCAGTTCACCCTCTTCAATAGCCTGCCACTGGTTAAGGTCTGCGCGCTTGAGTTCCTGCAATACCGGCTCCATCAGGCCACGCTGGGCCTCGCTGGTGGCGGTGTAGCAGGTGCCCTCGACCCTCAGCTCTGCCTCTATGTTGTGCTGTTCGCAGAAGTGGGCGATCTCGTGCACCGCCTGCTCGGATCTTTGTACCAGCCAGGCTGCCTGCTGCTCGCCAAAGAGGCGCCTTAACGTCAAATATTTGGCCGACCAGGTGAGCAAACAGCCGCCGTTTCGCCCGGAGGCGCCGCTGCCGCAGCGATCTTTTTCCAGCACCATGATGCGCAAGTGTGGCTCGGTCTGTTTAAGGGCGATGGCGCTCCACAGCCCGGTAAAGCCGCCGCCGACGATACAGACATCGGCCTCGTGGTTGCCGACTAGGGGCGTGGGCGGCGCGGGTTGTTCGGCGGCGAGCGCTTCGGCCAGCCAGAAGGGGAGAGTGGACATGATGACTCCTCGATAAGGTTATTGGTGGCGCCAGCGCTGGGTGCGATCCAGCAGGGCGCGGCTCAAAAAGAGCTGGAGCAGCTTGACGGTGGCGGCGGCCAGCAGGATCAGGGTGGCCATGGCGGCGGCCGCGGCGGTATCGCCGGAATCCTCCATATTGAGCACGGCGATGGAGGCGAGCACGCTGTCGCTCGAATAGAGGAAGATCACTGCCGAGGTGGTGGTCATGGCGTTGACGAACAGATAGATGAAGATCTCCAGCAGCGCGGGCAGGGAGGCGGGCAGGGTGACTCGCCAAAACGCCTTCCAGAGCGGAATGCGCAATGAGATGGCCACCAGCTCCAACTCCTTGGGCAATTGCTTGAGGCTGGTCAGCGCCGTCATATGACCCACCGTGTAGTAGTGGATGACGCAGGAGAGCACCATCAGTGGCAGAGTGCCATAGAGGCCGCCAAAGAGCGGATTGCCGTTGAAAAAGAAGATATAACCTAGCCCCAGCACCATGCCGGGCACCGCCAGCGACAGCATGGCAAGCAGATGTAGCAATTGGCGCAGCGGCGCAAAGTGGCGCCCCTTCTCCTGCGCCCAGGCCAGCACCATCACCAGCACGGTGCCGATAAGCGCGGTATAGAGGCCCAGCTGCAAGGTGTTGGTAAAGGGCTGCCAGCCGTAGACGCTGTTGCTGTCAAAGGCGTAGTGATCCAGCGTCAGCTCGAGGTTGTAGGGCCAGAACTGCACCAGGGAGCCGTAAACGGCCATCCCCACCAGCGCCAGAAACAGCAGGGCCCAGAGCGTGCACCAGCCGAGCGCCAGCAGATCCCGCAGCCGATGGGGTTTGGGCTGATAGGGCACCGCCTTGGTGCTGCTCTGCTCCTGCATCTTGCTGCGCACCCTGTGCTCCAGGGCAAAGCTCAACAGTGCCGGCAGCAGCAGGGTAACGCTGGCAACGGCGCCGAGTGAGAAGTTCTGCATCCCGATCACCTGCCGGTAGATATCGGTAGCCAGCACGCTGTACTGGCCGCCAATCACCTTGGCTACCCCGAAGTCGCAGATGGTGAGGGTGAAGACGGCGATGGCGGCGCTGAGCAGGCCATAACGGGCGGTAGGCAGGGTGACGGTGACAAAGGTGCGCCAGCCGCTGCTGCCCAGCACCCGGGAGGCTTCATAGAGGCGGGCGTCGCTCTGACCCAGCGCCGTGATAAGGATCATCAGGGCGTGGGGGAAGCACCAGAAGCCAAGGCCAATGACGATGCCGATGGGGCCGTAGATGCTCTCGCCGCCGAGCAGCCCCTTGGCGATCCCCTGATTGCCAAACCAGTAGACCAGACTGATGGCGGGCAACAGGGAGGGCATCAACAGCGGGATCAAACCGATGAGGCGAAACAGGGGCTTGCCCGGCATACAGGTGCGGGTGAGGGCGTAGGCGTAGCCAAAGGCGATGGTCACCACCAGCGCGGTGATCAGCACCCCGAGCCAGAGGGTGTTGCCGATGGTGCGCCCCAGATGAGGGGAGTCGAAGTAGGCGCTGAAGTTGGCAAGGCCCACCCAGAGGCCGTTCTCATCCTGCAGACTTTTTTGCAGCATGGTGAGCAGTGGCAGCAGCAGACCGCCGGTGAGCAGGGCGATGCCGAGCACCAGCAGGATCAGTTGCAGCAGCTGATCCCGGCTCCAGCCGCGACAGAGCCGCTGCCAGCGAGAGTCTTGGCGGGCTGTCACTGGTGGCAGCAGGGAGGAGGTCGCAAAGGGGGCAGTCATGGGCGCTCTCCTTCAAACAGTTGCATCGCCCCGGCAGGCCAGTGCAGCGAGCAGCGCATGCCGCTGCGCCAGCCACCCTGTTCGTGGCGGGGCAGCTCGTGGGTCGGGCGCTCCACCAAAATTTGCTGCGGGCCCAGATAGGTGTCGGCGGTGCAGATCAGGCGCTGGGCGGCGCCGAGAAACTCCACCTGATCGATGGTTGCTTCAACGCCATGTTGGCCAAGATACGGCTCGCTCGGCGCACTCAGGGTGATTGCCTCGGGGCGGATCGCCACCTGCAATTTGCTGCCGGCAGCGGCCTGGTTGGCAAGTGTCAGCGGTTGTTCGTTGAGGCGCACCTGATTGGGGCTCAGCACCAGGGTGTCGAGGAAGTTCATGGTGCCTACAAAGCTTGCCACGAAACGGCTGGCAGGCTGGTGGTAGATCTCCTGCGGGGTTCCCACCTGTACGATGCGGCCGCCCTCCATCACCACGATGCGATCAGCCATGGTCAGCGCTTCTTCCTGATCGTGGGTCACCATGATGGTGGTGATGCCAAGGCGCTGCTGTAGGGCGCGGATCTCGCTGCGAAGATGGGTGCGCACCAGTGCATCCAGCGCGCTGAGCGGTTCGTCCAGCAACAGCAGGCCGGGGGAGAGGGCCAAGGCCCGGGCCAGCGCCACCCGCTGCTGCTGGCCGCCTGAGATCTGGCTCGGGTATTTGTGGGACTGGGCAGTGAGATCCACCAGCCCCAGCCAGTGATCGACCCGCTCCTTGATGAGATCCCGCGCCAGCCCCTGATTCTCAAGGCCGAAGGCGATGTTCTGGGCCACCGTCAAGTTGGGGAAGAGGGCATAGGACTGAAACACGATGCCAAAGTCGCGCTCCTGGGGCGGCAGGCGGGAGATATTGCGCCCTCCTTGCCAGATCTCGCCGTTGTCCGGTAGATCCAGCCCGGCGATGGCTCTGAGCAGGGTGGTTTTGCCGCAGCCGGAGGGGCCGAGAAAGCAGATAAACTCTCCCGGCTCAATGGTCAGAGAGATCCCTTTAAGGGCCTGAAAAGCACCGAACTGCTTGTTGAGATGTTGAATGTCCAGATAGGGCTGGGTCATGGTTCGACTCGCTACTGATTTGGTATATACCAGTTTGCGGGTGAAGTGTGACGGTCAGGTGATCGGGGGATGACAGCTTGATGACAGTCAAATGACATCGGGTCGCCAGCAAGTGGCTGGGCACTGTGCGAATGGACTAAGCATCGCTAATTGAAGGCAATGCAAACTCGGGAAGTTAAAACCAAAAAGTGAAGGCCAACACCTGTTGGCCTTCGACTGGCAGTTTATTGGCGGCAGTGTGTGGGGCGTGAACAAACCGCCGCCCTTCACGCTTACTGCTTGGCTTCGGTTTTGCCGTCGAAGCTGGCGCTCCACTGGGCCAGGATGGTATTGCGCTCGCGGGCAGCCCAGCCAAAGTCGTTGTCGATCATCTGGCCTTTGATGTTGGCGGGATAGCCGGCTCTGGGTTTGGCCACATCCGGAATGGCAACCACTGCGAACGACTTGTTGTAGAGGGCGTTGGCCTGTTCGGTGGCGGCAAAGTCGAGCAGCTGTTTGGCGGCGTCCAGCTTGGGGGTGCCCTTGATGATGGCGGCGGCTTCCATATCCCAGCCCGAACCCTCTTTCGGGAACACCACCTCGATGGGGGCACCCTTGGCCTTGAGGCTGGTGGCCGGGAAGTCGAAGGAGATCCCGATCACCGTCTCGCCGCTGGCGGCCAGCTTGCAGGGGGCTGAGCCCGAGTGGGTGTAACGGTCGATGTTTTGGTGCAGACCGTTCATAAATTGCCAGCCCTGCTTCTCGCCCATGGTCTGCAGCCAGCCAGAGACGCTCAGGTAACCGGTGCCGGAGGAGCTGGGGTTGGGCATGATCACCTTGCCCTTGTAGATGGGCTTGGTGAGGTCGGCCCAGCTGGTCGGCGCCGGGATCCCCTGTTTTTCTGCCTCTACCTTGTTGAAGCAGATGGCACTGAAGAAGGCGTCCAGACCGATCCAGTGCGGCTCGGCCTTGCTGTCGCGAAAGCGGCTGTCGAGCTTATCCAGCCCTTTCGGTGCATAGGCATTGAGCATCTGCTGCTGATCGAGCTGCATCAGGCTGGTCGCCGCCAGTCCCCATACCACATCCGCTTTGGGCTGGGCTTTTTCTGCCAGCAAGCGGGCGGTGACCACGCCGGTGGAGTCACGCACCCACTTGATGTTGATATCCGGATGCTGGCGCTCGAACGCGGTTTTCAGCTCGCTGAGCTGCTCCGGTTCGAAGGCGGTATAGACGGTGAGATCGGTTGCGGCCAGTGTCGGGGTGGTCATGGCAGCCAGCACGGCGGCGGCCAGCAGATGGGTTCCCTGTTTCATCCTCTTCTCCAGTTAAATTGGCTTGGTATAAACCAGATTGGTCGAGAGAGAGGCTAGGGGATCTTTATGACGTGACCGTGACAGCCCCGTGACGTTTTGCCGTTCCTGATTTGTCCGTGACTAATCCTGGGTATCCACCTCGATCTCCAGACTGTCGTGACGCCAGTACTCCAGATCGAAGTCGAGCACCCGGCCATACTGATCGAAGTTGAGTCGCTCGAGGCGCAGGGCGGGCAGACCGGCGGTAGCCCCCAGCGCCTTGGCCACCTCGTCCGGCAGGGCGGTGGGGAAGAAGCGCACCTGCATGCGGGCGTAGTGGAGATCGTAATGGGCCTGGTAGATCTCGGTCAGACTGCCGTTGAGATCCAGCTCCAGCAGGCCGGGCACCCGCTCTGGCAGGCAGTGGTTCTCGCAGTAGCAGATGGCGCGCCCGTTGGCGTAGCGCAGTCGCTTGAGCAAAAAGAGGCTGTCAAACGGCTTAAGTTGCAACTGCGCCATCAACGCGGGCGGCACTGCCTGGCGGCTTTTTTCCAGCAGCTCGGTGCGCGGCTCACCCCCTTGCTCCCGCACTATCTGGTGAAAGTTGGAGGTGCGTCTGGGATTCAAGCGAAAGCGCGGCGGGGTGACGAACCAGCCGCGGCGATCCTCCCGATAGATAAGGCCGTTCGCCTCCAGCTGCACCAGTGCCTCGCGGATGGTGACCCTTGTGGTGCCATAGAGTTCCCCCAGCAGCCGCTCGGAGGGGAGCTTGTCGTTGGGGGCCAGACCCCCCGCCAGGATCTGGTTGGCGAGGGCATCCTTGATCTGCAGGTATTGCGGTTTGCTCATGAAAATCCCTGGTTTTGCAATAAGTTGTGTAATGAGTTGGGCAATGGGCTGGGCACAGGGCAGGTCATTTGCGCGGTCGTTAAACGGCGGCGTCAAAAATATTGGTAGATACCAGCATCGCCCCTGTTGTTCAGGCTTCCTAGATTATCGCGATCCCGGCGCTGAAAATGAATTTTTTGTTGCATGTAGCGCCACCCCTTTGACCTTGGCGGGGCAGTTACCCAGAATGTGCTCATTCTGGTATATACCAAAGGAGCGAAGTCATGACCCATATTCCTGCGGCCTCCGCCGCCGTCGATTACCTGCTGCTGACCCCGGGCCCCCTCTCGACCACTGCCACGGTGCGCGCCGCCATGCTGCAAGACAGCTGCACCTGGGATGCGGACTACAACCTGGGTGTGGTGGAGCCCATCCGCCGCGAGCTGGTGCGGCTTGCAACTGGCCCTGAATATCAAAGTGACTACAGCGCCGTCTTGCTGCAGGGGAGTGGCAGCTATGTGGTAGAGAGCGTGCTGGGCTCGGCGATAGGCGTCGATGAGTGTCTGCTGATCATCAACAACGGCGCCTATGGTGCCCGCATGGGGGAGATGGCCCGCTGCCTTGGCCTGCGTCACCATGAGCTGGACTGCGGCGAGACCACCCGCCCGGAGCCCGCCGCCATCGAGGCGATGCTGGCGCGCCACCCCGAGATCACCCATCTGGCTATGGTGCACTGCGAGACCACCACCGGCATGCTCAATCCGCTCGATGAGGTAGCTGAGCTCTGCAAGCGTCGCGGCATCCGCCTGATCGTCGATGCCATGAGCAGCTTTGGCGGTATACCCATCGACATGGGACACCTTGGCATCGAGTTTCTCATCAGCTCGGCCAACAAGTGCATTCAGGGGGTGCCGGGTTTTGGCTTTGTCATCGCTCGCCGCGCCGCGCTGACGGCCTGCGCCGGACGCGCCCGCTCTGTCTCCCTCGACCTGCACGCCCAGTGGCAGACCATGGAGCAGCAGGGGGGCAAGTGGCGCTTTACCTCGCCCACCCATACCGTACTCGCTTTTGCCCAGGCGCTGCGCGAGCTGGATGAAGAGGGGGGCATTGCCGCCCGCCATCAGCGTTACAGTGAAAATCAGCGCACGCTGGTGGTGGGGATGGCTGCCCTCGGCTTTGCGCCACTGCTGCCAGAACAGTGGCAATCTCCCATCATCACAGCTTTCTACTCTCCGACCCACCCTGATTACCGCTTCGCCGACTTCTACCTGCGGCTCAAGGCGCAGGGCTTTGTCATCTACCCGGGCAAGGTCTCCCAGGCCGACTGCTTCCGTATCGGTAATATCGGTGATGTGACCCCGGGGCGGGTGCGCGATCTGCTCGCCGCCATGGCCAGCGCCTGCTACTGGCAAGGGGATGCGCGATGACCAGCATGGCGCCTCAGGGTTGCGATCTGCGTGGCCGCGATTTGCATGACCATAAGCTGCACGGCAGCGGCCGCGCCGACAGCGAAGGGGATATCAACCTTGGTGAGGGGCGGGCGCGCTGGTTGGCAGGTCAGAGCGAGGCGGTGCAGGCGGGTTTGGCGGAGGATAGTCGCTACTTTCTCCATCAGGCCCTCTCCACCCCCTGTCTCGATCTGCTTGAGCGCGCGCAGGGGAGCTGGTTGACCAGCGTATCGGGCAAGCGTTACCTCGATTTTCACGGCAACAGCGTCCATCAGCTGGGCCACGGCCACCCCAGAGTGGTGGCCGCGGTGCAGCAGCAACTCGCCGATCTGCCGTTTGCGCCCCGCCGCTACACCCATCAGGTTGCTATCGACTGTGCCCGCACCCTGGCCGAACTGGCTCCTGGCGATCTCAACCGGGTGCTGTTCGCCCCCGGCGGCAGCGAGGTAGTGGGGATTGCCCTGAAGCTTGCCCGCTTTATTACCGGCAACAGCAAGGTGGTGTCCCTCTGGGATGCCTTTCACGGCGCCTCCCTCGATGCCATCTCGGTCGGTGGCGAGGCCTGTTTTCGCGCCGGCATGGGCCCCTTGATGGCCGGAGTGGAGCGCATCCCGCCGCCCACCCGTTATCGCGGTGTCTGGTATCGCGGGGAGGGGGATGACCTGCACTACGCCGATTATCTGGAGTACGTCATCGAGAAGGAGGGAGGAATAGGCGCCTTTATCGCCGAGCCCATCCGCAACACAGATGTACAGGTGCCCTCGAAAGCCTACTGGCAGCGGGTGCGGGAGATCTGCGATCGCCACAAGGTGCTGTTGATCGTCGACGAGATCCCCAATGCCCTGGGCCGCACCGGCCACTGGTTCAGCTTTGAAGAGTTCGGCATCGAGCCCGACATCATCTGCTTGGGCAAGGGGTTGGGGGGCGGGGTGGTGCCGTTTGCGGCGCTCATCACCCGCGACCGTTTCAATCAGGCGGCAGCTATTTCGCTCGGTCACTACACCCACGAGAAGAGCCCTATCGGCTGCGCGGCGGCCCTCGCGAGCATCGCTACCATCCGTGAAGAGGGATTGCTGGCAAAAGCGCAGGAGGATGGCCGCTTTATGGCGGCTGAGCTCGGCAAGTTGGCTAAGCGTCACCCGCTGATCGGGCAGGTGCGCGGTATCGGTATGCTTTGGGCGCTCGATCTGGTGGTCGATCATCAGAGTCGCACCCGCAATAGCCAGGCCGCCGAGCGGCTGCTCTACCGCTGTCTGGAGCTGGGGCTCAGCTTCAAGGTCTCCCAGGGCAACGTTATCCAGCTCTCGCCGCCGCTCAATATCGCCCGCGCCGATCTGGTGCGCGCCATCACCATTCTCGATCGCGCCCTTGGCGAGATCGCACTTTCACCGAAACAGGAACACCACCATGACTGACTTGCAGATTGCTGTAGATCCGATCACCGACGTAGAGGCACTGATCCTCGACTGGGCTGGCACCGTCGTCGATTTCGGCTCCTTCGCCCCCACCTCCATCTTCGTCGAGGCCTTCGCCCGCGCCTATGACTTTGCTGTGACCCTGGACGAAGCGCGCCAGCCCATGGGCCTTGGCAAGTGGGATCATATCGCCGCGCTGGGCCGTCTGCCCTCGGTGGATGCGCGCTGGCAGGCCCGCTTTGGCCACCCCATGAGCCACGCCGAGGTGGACCACATTTATCACACCTTTATGCCGCTGCAGATTGCCGCGGTGACCCGCTTTGCCGCCCCCATCCCCGGTGTGCTGCCGGTGCTGGATGCTCTGCGGGTGCAGGGGATGAAAATCGGCTCCTGCTCCGGTTATCCCCGTCCGGTGATGGAGGCGCTGGTACCTGCTGCGGCCGATCACGGCTATCGCCCGGATCACTGGGTCGCCACCGATGACCTCAAGGCTGGTGGTCGCCCCGGTCCCTGGATGGCGCTGGCCAACGTAATTGAGCTCGGAGTGAGCGCCGTGCATCGCTGCATCAAGGTGGATGACGCCGTGCCGGGTATCAGCGAAGGGCTTAACGCGGGCATGTGGACGGTGGGATTGTCGGTTTCCGGCAACGAATTTGGTGCCACTTGGGAAGAGTTTGCCGCTATGGGCGAGGTGGAGATCGCCGCCCGGCGCGCACCGGCCGAGGCCAAACTGCGGGCGGCGGGGGCACACTATGTGATTGATACCCTTGCCGACATCGCCCCGGTTATCGCCGATATCAACCGCCGTCTGGCTGCTGGCGAGCGGCCTTAAGCGCACGTCGAGATAAACCTGCCAAGGTGAACCAATAACAAAACACCCCCGCATGGGGGTGTTTTGCATTGATTGGCATACCGCAGGGCTTGGCAGGAAGAAGGCGCTAACGTCCTGAAAAGAAGCAATGGATCTGTCGGGCTAGCCCCCCATCATCCGCGCTGTCTGAATTGCTTCTATCAGCGCGGCCCGATTGATGCGAGGGCGCTCGCCATCGAGCAGTTGCTGCCACAGCGCAATGGCCTGACTGTAGCGACCATGCAGGAAGTGATCGGAGGCGAGCAGCATCAGGGCACTCACTTCCCCCGTGTCCTGCTTGAGGGCGCTCTCCAGCAGGCGTGTTGCCTCGGGAGTCAGCTGCTGGCCCGCCTGATAGTAGAGCACGGTGGCTTGCGCGGCCTGGGTCGCTGCACTGGCGCCTCCCTCCAGCAGAGCAAGACGCTGGTAGGCGAGCAGGGCGTTGTCGTACTCGCCCCGATAGAGATAGAGCTGGCCCAGCGCCGCCCAGCTGTCGAGGTCGGCGGGGTTGCGCTGAAGTTTCTGATGCAGACTCCCCAGCTCCTTGTCCTGCAGATCCCGCGGGCTCAACCCCGCCAGCGGATCGGGACGGGATGCATAATCCTGCCATGCCTGATAGCGGCCGCTGCTGAAATACACAGCGGCAACGGCCGCGATGGCCATGATGCCAAGCAGCAACAAGGCCCGCCCGTGCCGGTTATTGCGGCCGCGATTGTCATGCTGGCTGGCCAGTTGCGCACGCAGGGTCAGCTCAGCCGCCGGGATGGCGTTGGCCAGGCGGGCGGCGCTCAGCTCCCTGTAGAGTGGTTGGTCGGGGGAGAGGCCTGCCTGCTCCCCGTGCATGATCAGCAAATTCAATTCGCTGCGCGGATCGGCGGCGGGTTGATAGATTGACTCATCGATTGCCTTAACGACAGGGATGGGTTGCGCCTTAGTGCGTGTCAGGCGGCGAAACAGGGTCAACAGTGCCAGCCCCAACAGCAGCAGGGGACCGCCCCACAGCAGCGCCGTGCTGGCCTTTAAGGGGGGATCGTAGCGGACGAAATCGCCGAAGCGCTCCGTCATGCGGGCGATCACCTGCTCATCAGACTGTCCCTCGTCCACCCAGCGGTAGACCTCTAGCCGCAGATCTCGGGCGATGGGGGAGTTGGACTCCACCAGATTCTGGTTCTGGCACTGGGGGCAGCGCAGGACGCGGGCCAGCTCTTGCGCCCGATTTTGCAGCTCGGGGTGGCGAAACTGATAGGTATCGACCCCGCTGGAATATGCAGTTGCACTCAGCAGCATGCCGAGGGCCAGCAGGGTGCAGGCAAGAGAACGGCGCATCATGGCTGTGTCTCCCGAGCTGATGTTGCAATAGATGGCGCAATCGCGGGTGCCGTTGTAGCGGCCTTCATTTGCGTGTCCGCTCGCGCCTTGTCGAGCAGGGGGACAAACTGGCGCAGCCAGATCCCTTTGGTAAGCTCGCCGGTATGGCGGGCGAGCAGGGCTCCATCGGCATCAAAGAGATAGGTTTCCGGCGTGCCGTAGACGCCGAGCTCCAGCGCCAGTTTGCCGTCGGGGTCGGCCAGTATCGCGCGATAGGGGTTGCCCGCTTGGATAAGCCAGGCGCGGGCTGCATCCCCCTTGTCCCGGTAGTTGAGACCGTAGAGGGGCACTGTTGCCGCGAGCTCGCTGAGCAGCGGATGCTCGGCGCGGCAGTTGGCGCACCAGCTGGCCCAGACGTTAAGCACAAAGGGCTCCCCCTTGAGGCTGGTGGTCTGGATCTGGCTCCCGTCCAGCAGATTGTCGCTCTGCCACGCAGGCAGGGTACGGCCGAGCGTCGCCTCATCCTGGCTGTAGGGATTGTTGCCAAGGCCGAGCCAGAGCAGGATGCCGAGGCTTAGGGTCAGCAGCAAGGGAAGAAAGAGGCGCAGGCGGGATCTCATAACGCCTCCTGTTCGAGCCGGGGATGGGAGGCGCTAACCACAACGGGGCGGGAGGCAAGCAAGGGGCGACGGGCGAGCAGGCGCAGGGTGCCGCCCGCCATCATCAACAGGCCGCCGAACCAGATCCAGCGTACCAGCGGCTTGTAGTGCAGCCGCATGGCATAGGCATCTGGCCCCATCTTCTCACCCAGCACCACGTAGAGATCGCCGAACATTCCCCACGCGATGCCCGGTTCGTTCATGTTCATGGTGCGCACGCTGTAGTGGCGCCGCTCAGGCGTCAGCCGCGCCACCTCTTTACCGCTCTTGTGCACGCTAAGCGTGATCCGCTCGGCGGTATAGTTGGGGCCGATCACCGGCTCGCGCCCCTCATAGCGAAACTCGAAGGCGCCGAGCTGGTAGGGTTGGTTGGCACCGAGCACTGTGCCCCCCTCCTGACTGTGGTCACTCACCTGCGCGATGCCAAGGGCGCACACCGCCACCCCGAGGTGGGCCAGCAAGCTGCCAAACCGATTGAGGGTGAACTCGCGCAGCAATGTCGGTTGCATGAGCGGGAGTAACAGACTGGCCATCAGCCAGAGGCTCACCATATTGGCGAGGATGCCAATCCAGCTACCGGAAAACGATCCCTGTTCCAGATAGGCAAGGCTAAGCAGCCCGCCGCCAAGCAGCCCAAACAGCGGCGGCAACAGCGAGTTGAGCCGGGAACCTGCCGCAAGCTGCTGCCAGCGCAGGCGCGGCAGCTGGGTCATCAGCCCCATCAGGCAGAGGGCCAGCGGCACGAAGATGGTATTGAAATAGGGGGCGCCCACCGACAGCGAGCCCAGATGGAGCGACTGGAACACCATGGGGTAGAAGGTGCCGAGCAGCACGCTGGCGCAGGCCACGCAGAGCAGCAGGATGGCGGCGCCGAGCAGCCCCTCTTTTGACAGTAAGCCAAAGCGGGCATAGGGGGCGCGAATGTCCGCCCGCAGGGCAAACAGGGTGAGGGCGCAGGTCAATAGCAAACCGAGCAGCAACAAGAGGGTGAGGCCGCGGCTGGGGTCCACCGCAAAGGCGTGCACCGAGGTGAGCACCCCGGAGCGCACCACGAAGGTGCCGAGCAGGCTCAAGGCGAAGGTGAAGATGGAGAGCAACAGCACGGCGTGGCCGTAGGCGCCGCGCTTCTCGCAGACAATCAGGGCGTGCAGCAGGGCGGTGCCCAGCAGCCAGGGCAAGAGGGAGGCGTTTTCTACCGGATCCCAGAACCACCAGCCGCCCCAGCCGAGCTCGTAGTAGGCCCACCAGGAACCCAACACGATGCCAGCGGTGAGAAACACCCAGGAGCCGAGCGCCCAGGGGCGGCTCCAGTGGGCCACGGCACCATCGAGCCGACCCGAGTGCAGCGCCGCCATGGCGAAGGCGAAGTTGACCGAAAAGCCGACGTAACCGAGATAGAGCAGGGGCGGGTGGATGATAAGGCCGATATCCTGCAGCATGGGGTTGAGATCGCGCCCCTCCAGCGGCCCCGGGAACTGGCGGTCAAACGGGCTGGAGAAGATCAGGGTATAGAGGCCGAACAGCCCGACGATCAGCCCCATGATGGCCAATACCCGGGCTGTGATCAGCGGATCGACCCGCTTGGAGCAAAGGGCCACCAGAGCGCCCCACAGCCCCAGCGCAAAAACGAAAAAGAGCATGGAGCCTTCATGGCCGCCCCATACCGCTGCCAGCTTGAAGCCAAGAGGCAGGGCGCTGTTGGCGTGCTGGGCCACATAGCTGACGGTGAAATCATCCTGGCCAAAGCAGCTGGCGAGCAGCAGCAGGGTGGCCAGCAGCAGGATGGCATTGATCAGCGCCAGCGGCGTGGCGCTGCGCAGCAGAGTCGGGGAGGCGAGCCGGAATCCCAGCCAGGGCAGCAGCCCTTGCAGCAGGGCGAGCCCGGTCGCCAGCAACAGTGAGAGATAGCCGAGCTCCGCCAGCACATAACCTCCAGTCAATCATTCGTCTATGTTATGCCGCAGCGTCTGCACCGTACCGGCGCTGGGGGATAACATCCACACTCCTGGCAACAACCAATCGCAACAACTCATCGCCACAAATAAGCGCCAGTCACCCGAAGGGCGGCTGGCGCCGGTGAGTATACGGTTACACGACTGTCATCTGGCCAGCATAAAGCACGAAGTAGCGCAGCAGCAGGATCCCCACCAGGGTCAGGCTGCAGACCAGTACCAGATGGCCGTTTTGCTCCCGCAGGGGCGCCGGGGTCAGCAGAGCCAGCAGCTGGGGCAGCAGCATGCCGATGCCCACCACCCCGAGCCAGAACACCTGAGCCCAGAAACCGCTGCCGATGGCCGCCCACATCGCCACCTCTTTCTGGCCGCCACCGAAGTAGAGGCCGGTAAAGAAGCAGACCAGCAGCAACACCTCCACCGCCAGCACGGGTCGCTCGAAGCGATGCACAAAGCTCACCCCCTGGCTGTGATGGTTCTCCTTGAAGAGCGTCACCGCCAGCAAGATGGTGGAGGCGATGCCAGAGCTGATGCCCGAGACCAGAAACAGCACCGGCAGCACCGGGTTGTTCAAGAGCGGATAGGTCTTGAGGGCCGACAACAGAAAGCCGGTGTAGGCCCCCAGCAGCACGGCAAGCAGCAGCAAGAGCGGCGCCAGCAGCCGCTCGATGCGGGCAAGCCAGCCAATCAGCCCATCCACAAAAGCGAACTTCTCTTGCAGCAACCGGCCGCGCAATGTCTCGATCTCGGCCCGAAACACCACCGCCAGCCAGGCGAACAGCACCGCCATATAGAGCTGAAACAGCATGACCCCCATCGACATCACGGAGTCGAACTGGTAGTGGAACATCAGCTTCCAGAAGGTCCAGGGGCGGGCCAGATGGAAGATAAGGATCAGCAGCCCCAATATCACGCTCGCTGGCGCCAGAATGGCGGTCGCCTTGATGATGCCGCTCTCGCTGCCTGCCCCCTTGCGGCGCAGCAGCACCGAGAGGGTGGTGGCCCCGGCGGAGATGCCGAGCAGAAAGAGATAGATAGCGATGGGCCAGTCCCAGACAAGGGAAGGGAAGTGAAATGCGTCATGCAACATGATCCATTCCTCCTTCTATGACTGCGGTAGATGGCGTTCGGACAAATCCCCAGACAAGGGAAGGGAAGTGAAATGCCGCTTGCATGGTCATGACGTTATCTCCCCTTTGGGCACGCGGTACATCTTGGGCGAGGTGCCGAGTGCCTGCTTGTAGCGATAGGTGGTCTCCTTCACCAGCCGTTGGGCAATGGGGCTGTCCGGGTCATCCAGATTGCCGAACACCAGCGCCTTGGTGGGGCAGGATTCCACGCAGGCCGGCTCCTTGCCCGCCGCCAGGTTGGTCTTGCGGCAAAAGTCGCACTTGTCTGCCACTCGGGTCACAGGGTTGATAAAGCGCACCTGATAGGGGCAGGCGGCGAGGCAATACATGCAGCCGACGCAGAGATCCGCGTCGACATCGACGATGCCATCCTCCTTGCGGATATGGGAGGCGCCGGTGGGGCAGACGTGGACGCAGGGGGCGTTGTCGCAGTGCTGGCAGGACTTGCGAAAGAAGCGGTACTCGGCATCGGGAAATTCACCGATGGGGCCTGAACGGATGATCTCGAGGCGCGAGACCCCTTCCGGTACTTTGTTCACTTCCCGGCAGGCATCCATGCAGGCGGTGCAACCGATGCAGGCCGTCTCATCGTGGATCATGCCATAGCGTATCCCGTCGATGGTCTGGCTGTGGGCAAGGGGAGTGGCAAGGGAGCGAGTCGGCCCCGTCATCATGATAAGGGCCCCCGCGCCCATGCCCGCCATAAAGTCACGGCGAGAGCAGCTCATGATGCCTCCTTGCCGGTAGCCGGTTTGGACTGCTCCTGCCGGGCCTTGCTGGCCTCATGCTGCTTGCTGTGGCAGTCGACGCAGAGCTTGATGCGGGATTTTTCCGGGATCCCCACCATGGGCTCCTTGGCCGGATGCAACTGGTGGCAGCTGGTGCAGGTGAGCTTGGTGGCGTGCACGTCGTGGGCCCAGAGCGCCTCGCGCAGTGGTTTGGGCTCGTGGCAGCTCATGCAGACTCCATTCTGCTCGCTGATGGGATAAAGCTTGATGCTCTCTTTATCCTTCAGGCTGTGGCTGAAGCGCATCACATCCTTGACCCCTTCCCGGTGCTGGGGGGAGGGCTGGCCGTGGCAGTTGGTGCAGGTGACAGGTGCCAGGTTGTTGGGATTGGTCGCCTGACCATGCTTGCCGTGCATCCCCTCGCTCTGCTCCTTGTGACAGTCGGTACAGGCCTTGTCGGGATTGCGTAAAAATTCCACCTCATGTGTAGCTGGAACAGGGGTAGCTGCCGGCTCGGCCGCCTGACCCTGCAGGCTGGTGAGCAACATGGCTGCCATCAGCATCAGTCGTAAAAAATCCATCGTTAAATCACCCATAGGAAGCCTCCATCCATTGCGGGCCAGGTTTGGCCGTGCCCGCAGGCGACGTTACTGTGCCAGCCGTCCGGCCGCTTTAGCCTCGGCATCCCAAGCGGGGACCGTGGTCTTGAGGAACTGGGCCTTGTCGCTGTTGAACTGCTTCATATCCATGCCAAGGGCCGCTTGCGCTTTCTCCTTGGTGGAGATGTCGGGGATGGCGATTTCGTGGCTGATCCCCTTGCTGGCCAACAGGCGCGCCAGCTTGGTGCGGGCGTCAGCGGCTTTATCCAGCGCGCTGCCAAGTACCTTGAGGGCCACTTCGGGAGCGTGCATCTGCACCCCGTGGGAGGCGATGGCGTAGTCCCAGCGCCACTGGGCGTGACGGATGTCCTGCAGAATATCCTTCATCTCTGCCTCGGTGGCGCCGGCATCCCAGGCCGCCTTGGCTTCAAAGTGGGCGTGTACCAGCTGCTTCTCGACCTTCAGCTTGGTCTCGATTACCGCCTCTTTGCGCTGCTTGACGATCCCTTGCAGCATCTCCTTGCTCTGGGTGTGACAGTTGCGGCAGGTTTGTTCGAAACGATCGAAGGGGTTGCCCACCTTGTGATCCGTATAGACCTTGCCCTGTTCGTTCTGCACCTTGGGCATGTGGCAGTCGACACAGGCGACGTTGTTCTGGCCGTGGATGCCTGCGCGCCAGGTTTCGTACTCGGGATGCTGGGCTTTCAGCATGGGGGTTTTGGAGAGGGCATGGGTCCAGTCGGCAAAGCCGATTTCATCGTAATAGGCCTCCATCTGCTCCACAGTGGTGCCCTTGTCCCAGGGGAATTTGACCGCCTTGGTGGGGCCGCTGAAGTAGTACTCCACGTGGCACTGGCCGCACACCTGGGACTGCTGATCAAAGCGCCCCTGATCCTTGAACGGCTTGCCGATGGCGGTCATGGCCCGATCGGCATAGGGACGGGAGAGGTGCAGGGCAGGTTTGCCCTCCTTGAACTCCTTCGAGGCGGTGTCGTGGCAGTCGGCGCAGCCGATGGTGTTGACTACTTCCGGCCCGCCTTTGGCCCACATCCCCTTGAAGTAGCCATCCTCACCCTTCTCGTTGATAACGCGGGCCACATCCGGGCCTTTGCAGCTCCAGCAGGCCATGGGCAGGGGGCCATCTTCGGCGGTCTTGGGGGCGCCGGTACGCAGGGTTTCCCGCACATCGGTCAGCGCATAAAAGTGACCCCGCGGCTTGTTGTAATCCTTGGCGAAGGGGTAACCGCCCCACAGCACCACCATGTTGGGATCTTCCGCCAGCGCATCGGTGCGTTCCTTGCTTTCGCTGGTGGCTTGCCAGCTGGTGAACTGATCGGCGTGATCCTTGGCGAACAGCTCGCTGCGCGCCTCTATCTTGCCATTGGTGGTTGCGTCATCAGCCAGTGCCCAGCCGCTTGCACCAAGCCAGCTGGTCAGCAGCAGGGCGGCGAGGCCCAGTTTGATATGCCTGTGTTGTGAACCCACGTTTATCACTCCCAGATAAATGTTTTGGTCTCGTCTGACCCGTTCCATCTTGGTGTGGATCTTCCCCCCGTCCGGCGGGGTGGGCAGACATTCGCTTGCGGGTGAATAAAACCGCGCAATATATGATTGCTCGAGGGTTACCCTAACAAATAGGTAAATTTAATGATGATTTATCGGAGGGAGAGTTGTGCCAGATCAATTGGTGCACAGGATTGATCGCTGAAATGAGATCTGGATTAAATTTTATGGAAACTCAACTTCTTGTTAACTGCCGAGCATTCGATGGCAGGAGTTTGAACGGTACAGCTACGTACTGGCACTTTTTGCTGCTGATCCTGATTGCTGCCGTATTGTTCACACATTCTGGCAATGTTTCATGCTAATAATTGACTAAATATGCAATATTGCGGTGTTATGGCATGAGCTGTTGACCTTCGGATTATGATCCATTTATTGAAGCTGCAGTGGATTTATCGTCAAACGACAGAAATAGTCACATGGAGTCTGGTAGACCTGTTAATAAAGGTGATGCGATTGGGGTCATCCAAATCTCATTTCATTTAAAAAGGCCTGTTAGATGCACAATCTTGTAAGTTATGGCCATTTTATGGCAATCATTGTCGAAAATAGCGAAAAGACCCACTTAGTCTGGTGCGGTATGATTATTGAACAGACAAGTACCCTGTAGGTACTGATGTTGGTGGTTAAGGTTTTGCTGGAGGTTGTATGGCAGAGTTGCAAATTGAAAAGTCCACGGTGATCACCCAACTCGAGGGCTCCGTGTTTGTCATCAGTGCAGATGGATCTGTCATACGAGCAAAGGTGGGGATGGCATTGCAGCCGGGGGATCGCCTGCAAGCTGCCCAAGGTGGCCACTTTCAACTAACCGAGCCGGGCAGTGAGCCTGCTGGTGAGCAAGATATGGCCGCCAAACCTGAGCCCGCCACACCTGCTGCTGATGGGCAACCGGCCGATCCGGAACTGGCCTCGTTGCAAGAGGCGATCCGTCAGGGTATTGACCCGACCGAATTGTTCCAGGAGACCGCCGCCGGTAATGCAGCCGCTGCGGGTAATATCGGTGGTGTAGCCGGTTCCAGCTCGGGTGGTTTTGTTGTGGTCGATCGTACCAATGATGCCACCCTGGCCGAGGCCGGTTTTGATACCGACCATGCGGTGCAACCTGTCGGCGATGAGCTGCTGTTTTCCGAAGAGCGCGATTTCTTTGCCGCCATCACCATCACTGAGCCCCAAACCAGCGACAACATTATCAACGCCGATGAAGCGGCTGGCGTCATCATTCGTGGTGTGGTGGATGATGTGGAGGTAGGCCAGCCGGTCACCGTCACCCTTATCGATCAGGCGGGCAATTCACTGACGGTGACGACTGTGGTACTGCCCGGCCTGGTGTGGGAAGCCAATTTTGGCGATGTGACCGGCAAGCTGGTGGATGGCCCGTTGCAGATTGTGGCCAATACCCAGGATCAGGCGGGCAACAATGCCAGCGACGCCGGACAGACTCTGCTTGACACCATCACCACCATTACCCTCGATCTCGCCGATGAGAGCGACACCGGCGCCAGCCAGATCGATGATCTGACCCGCGACAATACCCCGCTGCTGCAAGGGAAGGGGGAGCCCGGCGCCATCGTAACCCTGAGCCTTGGCGGCAGCGTGCTCACCGTCCTGACGGTGGATGCCGCCGGTAACTGGCAATATCAGCTGCCGCAAACCCTGGCCGATGGCCAGTACCAGTTTCAGGTCAATTCCGTGGATATTGCCGGCAACCGCGCCAGCGATACCCTCGTTATCAATGTCGATACTCAGGCATCTATCGACATCGATGATCTCGATACCACTGCCCTGTTTGGCAACAGCAGCGCCACCCTGAGCGGCTCCACCAGCAATGTGGAAGCGGGTCAGAGTGTCACCATCACACTTGTTGACAGCAATGGCCAGCCGTTGTTGACCACCTCGGCACAGGTGGGGGCCGATGGCCGCTGGCAGGTATCAGGTCTTGATCTCTCCGGTATCAATCAATCCTTTGAAGTGCGTGCCAGTGTCACCGATCTGGCGGGCAACAGCGCCAGCGATGGGGCGCCGCTGATCGGTCAGAGCGAAACCCTGACGCTCTCCGAAGCCGGATTGGCAGGTGGCCCGATCACCACGACCGGCAGTCTAAATACCGGTGCTGGCCAGGATGGCAATCTGCAAGTCCAGTTCGCCGCTGATCAGAGTGCCTTGGAAGGGCTGGGGCTCATCAGCCATGGCGCGCCCCTTGGCTACACCATCAACGGTCAGACCCTGACCGCCAGTGCTGGTGGGGCGACTGTCTTCACCCTGACCCTCAACAATGACGGAAGTTACCGCATCGTCTGGAGTCAAAGCCTGGATCACGGTCAGGACGTGTTGCGCCTGCCGTTCAACCTCGAATATCGCGACAGCGACGGCGATCTGGTGAAGGCGCCGCTGGTGATCAATCTGGTGGACAGCAATCCGCCCAACTTTGACGTTGATCTCCCGCCCATTACCCTGACCGAAGATGCCTTTATCAACGGTGCTGCCGTAGTGGGTGAGAGCCGTTTTGTAGTCAAACACGGTGTCGATCCTTTGTTGGTGGATTCGCTGGTGTTCAGTAATCAGAACAGTACCCTGACTACCCTCAACGGCTCGGGTCTTGCCAGCGATGGTCATCCGCTGACCTTTGAATTTGCCGATGATCGCACCTTGGTGGGTTACTACCTGGATGGCAGTGGCCAACGGGTGGAGGTGCTGCGCGCCGAATTGAATGCGCAGCAGCAGGGCAGCGATCTGGCTGGGCGGGTGGTGGTCACCCTCACCGGCCCGCTCGATCATCAGGGGAGCGACATGCTTTCCCTCGATTTGCAGGTGAGCGCCAACGAGATAGATGGGGACAGCACCAGCGCCAACCTGACCCTGACCGTCAATGATGGCAGTGATCCCGCATTGGGCATCGATAAGGAGGTCGCCCTGCAAGAAGGGGGCAACCAGAGCATCGATGGTCAACTGCCGGTGACGGTGGGGAGTGATCGTCTGGTCTCCCTCAACTTTGAGGCTAACCAACCGGCGCTGGCGGGGCTCACCAGCCAGGGCAAGGCGACGAGTTACGAGGTTCAAGACAACCAGCTGATCGTCAAGGATTGGCTGGGCAAGACGCTCCTCACTGTTACCATCGGGCTGGATGGCAAATACAACGTCTCGCTGAACGGTGTGTTTGACGAACCGGAAGCGACCAACAGCCTCAATCTAGGCCTGAAAGTACAGGGCACCGATTTTGACGACGACAAGAGCAACCTCGGTACCCTCAATATCACCATTACCGATGGTGCCTTGCCGCAGGTCGATCCTGTCTCCCTCACGCTCACCGAAGATAGCAACTGGCAGCAGGGCCAGACTCTTGACGGTGATCTGACCATCACCGCAGGCAGCGATCCGCTGGCCAGCATCACCTTCGATGCCAACCAACTGGGGCTGCAAGGATTCACTTCGGGCAAGCAGGCCGTGACCATCACGGTGGCCGATCATCGTATCGAGGGGCGTACCCCAGATGGCAAGCTGGTGTTTGAGCTGACCCTCGGTAACGATGGCAAATACAGCTTTACCCTCCATCAACCGCTGGATCAGGGCAGTGCCGACAACCTGCTCAAGGCGGGCTTTACCCTGCTCGACAGCGATGGTGACAAGGTCTCCTCCACTATTACCGTGGCGGTGGGGGATGGTGCCAATCCGACCATCTCCGCCGTGACCGGCACCACCATCACCGAGATGGCGCAAGGGGAGACGGCTGCCGTCAGCACCATGAGTTTCTCGGTCGCGCACGGCAGCGATGCCCTTGACCCCAACTCTCTTGGTTTTGATATCGCCGCTATCCAGAGCACCCTGACCGGACTCACCAGTCACGGCAACCCGGTCACTTTCACCGTCGATCCCGCAACCGGCCAGCTGGTCGGAACCGCCGGTGGCCAGGTGGTGCTGCGCGCCGAGCTGAGCCTGGTCGATAACAACGGTAACTGGAGCGTCACCGCCAAGGTCACCCTGAGCGGCGAGCTGGATCACAAGGGGAGTGAATCCCTCAACCTGCCGCTTGCCGTCACCCTGGCTGACAAGGATGGCGATCGCATCGGTACCACGCTGCCGCTCACCATTGCGGACGGCAAGGCGCCGAGCTTTATCCCGGGCGCTGGTGTGACCCTGGATGAGGGGGGCCTCACTGGCAGCAACAGTCTGAGTCAAACCGGTCACTTCGATGTGCAAGCCGGGTCGGATCGGGTGGTCGAGGTGGCCTTTGCCGATGCCAGCGAACAGCCTGCGCTGACCGCATTGGGTAAACCGGTGCAGTACGAGCTGGTGGATGGTGACCCGCTGATCCCTGGCAGCCAGCTCATCAAGGGCTATGTGATGGTGGATGGCCAGCGGGTCGAGGTGTTCGAGGTCAAGCTGGTTGGCAGCCTCGATCAGGCAGGCAAGAACGGGTTTGACTATCAGGTCACCCTTTATCAGGGGCTTCATCAGGGCGGCAACGCCGTGACCGAGCTGCCCATCAAGGTGATCGTCAACGATTACGACAAGGCGGGTGGCAACAACGACAGCACCAGCGGCACCCTCAATATCCAGATTGGGGAAGGGGAGAAACCGACCCTCACCCTGACTGGCGTCACCTTAAGCGAAGGGCGTTTCGATGGTGCCAACTCGGCCGTGGATGACCAGCAGACGAGCGGCAAGATCACCATCAAGGCTGACTCGGATCCGGTGACTGATGTTCGACTGACCCTCTCCGGTCAGGTTATGGATGCCAGCGGCAAACTCATTACCCACAATGGCGAAGCATTGACCTGGAAAGCGGTTGGCACGGATGGTCACACCTTCCAGGCAGTGACCAGCGGCGGCCTGGTAGTGATGACGGTGTCCATCCCCACTGTGCCAGCCAGCATTGCCGCTCACACTAGCGCAGAGATAGGTTATCAGGTGACAGTGCATACCAACCTGGATCACGGGGCGGATGACAAACTCAACCTGACCTTGCCCATCAAGGTGACCGACAGCGATGGCAGCAAAAATCAGGGCACCACCACTGTCACGGTGACTGATGGCATCAACCCGATCATATCCGCCATTGAACCGGTTCGGGTCGAGGAGTCGGATCTCGATGCAGTGAACGGTCAGCATCCGGGGACCACACCTGCAGAGAGTGGAGAAACCGATAGTGGCAAGGTGACCATCACAGCCGGTTCGGATCGGGTTGCCTCCCTTGAGCTGGATGTGGCTGCATTCAATCAGGTCAATCACCTCACGTCGGGTGGCAAAGCGGTTACGCTGGCTCCACACAGCACAGGCTGGTATCTGGCTACGGCCGAGGGGGGCAAACCCGTTTTCTGGGTCCACCTCGATGTTAACGGTAGTTACAGCGTTCATCTGGTAGGCCAGCTTGATCACGGTGCACAGGGCAAGGATGAGTTGACCATCGAAGTGCCGCTGTTTGTCACCGATCATGATGGTGATCGCAGTCCGAACGTCAGTGTGACCGTAACGGTGCAGGACGATATGCCCATCGGCTCCGTGCTGGCTCATACCCTGAGCGAGGGGAGCCGTGCCGTGACCGGCGATCTGCTGCCTACTGCCAATGAAGGTGCGGATGGTGCCCGCGTCGAGTCGATTACCATCAATGGCCAGACGTACGCCATCAATGGCTCTTTGATACAAGATGTGATGAGCCCCGATGGCAAGCAGGTGATGGGAACCCTGACCATCTCTGCCGATGGCTCCTACTCCTTCAAGCCTGCGGCCGGTTTCAATCACGATGCAAGTCAGCTCAGTCAGGTGGTGACAGCCCATCTGGTCGATGGCGATGGCGATCGTGCAGACAGCACACTGACCCTCAATCTGCAGGATGAAGCGGTGCGCTTTACCGTTAGCGCAGCCATTGGTAACGAAGATCAGGGGTCGCAAGACCCGAGGCTGGGTATCCCTATCAACATGCAGCTCGATATTGGCGATTTCGATCGCGGTGAGCATGTGGATCAGCTCCTGATTCAGGCGCCTGCCAATGCCCATGGCACCTTCTATTACAACGGCGTAGCGCTTACCACTACGGCTGATGGCAAGTGGTTTATCGTGCCGCCTGCGGCCATGGTGACCAGTGATAATGTTCACTACAGCACTCAGGGGGTGACCTTTGTGCCTTCAAGCAACTGGTCGAGCTGGAGCAATGGCGGTCAACCACTGCACTTCCAGGTGCAACTGCAGGTCGGTGTCACCGAAGGGGCGGCACCTGCGGCCGTAACGGGGGATCTGGCTGTGACAGTGCGCGGCGTGGCCGACAAGCCGATGTGGGACACAGCCAACACCACTCGCCACTATGACACCAATGAAGACAGCACGGGTATCAAGCTGGACGTCAAGGCGAGCCTGACTGATACCGACAGATCCGAGACGTTGACCTATCAGATCAAGCTGGAAGCGGGCAAGGGAACCCTGATGCTCAACGGTGCCGAGCTCAAGCCAAATAGCAGTGGCATCTACACCGTTTCGGCCGGCAACATCAACAAGGTGACTGTGGTTCCGGGCAAGGATTTCAGCGGTGACATCAAGCTGTCGGTGACGCCGATCAGCACCGAGAAGAACCCGATCGCTACGGGCCAGGGTACGGCGCAGGGAGACAAAATTGATCTGGTGATCAACGTCAATCCGGTGGCCGATGACGCCAAGCTCACCGTGCGTGACATTCAGGGCAAGGAAGACACCCTGCTCGATCTGGGCAGCAAGATCGCCCTTGCTCATCTGGGTGACAAACTTGATGGCTCCGAGCAGATGTTTGTCCGCATCAGCGGCCTGCCCGCCGGTGCGACGCTGCTGCTGGGGGGCGTTGCCGTCAGCCAGAATGCTGCCGGGTATTACGAGGTGCCCTTTGAGCGCATCAATGAGCTCAAGCTGCTGCCGCCCAAAAACAGCAACGTCGATTTCGATCTGACCATCAAGGGGGTGGTGAAAGACACGGCGACCTTGACCGATGCCAATGGCCAGACCCATACCGTGGTGAACGAGAAGGAGACCGGCTCCCAGACCATTCATGTGGATCTGGTGGGGGTGGTGGATCAGCCTCACTTCGAGCTTGGCAATACCGGTTGGGTGGTCGAGGGGACAGGCTATGCCACCACAGTGGGTGAGGATGGACGGGCACCGCTCAACTTTACCCTCACCTCGGGCGAGTGGGTCGATACCCCGCACGACACTTCCGAGAGCCTCAACGTGGTGCTGCAAGGGCTGCCGGAAGGTGCCCGAGTCTTTGATGCCAACGGCAAGGAGCTGACCCTTACCTTTGCCGGGCTCGATGCCAGCGGTAAACCGACCTATCAGGTCAATGTCTCCGATTTTGGCAACCTGCTTATCCAGCCGCCTCACAACAGCACGGCGGATTTGAACCTGATCGCCAAGGTGGTGGTGACCGAGAACGATGGCGACCACAAGAGCTTCGATGTGCCGCTGCATATCAAGGTGGAACCCGAGATTGACGCCACCGACTACAGCAAAACCAGCCATGGCCTGGAAGATCAGTTCACCGTGCTGGACTGGCATCCGACCCTTACTGACGGTGCCGAGAAGGTCACGGCGCTGAGTCTCTCCGGGGTGGAGGATGGTTACCAGATCTGGCTGCGAGTCGGCGGTGTCGAGAGCCAGTTGACCGTAGTCAGTGGCAAGGTCACCCTGACAGCCGCCCAGCTCGACAGCCTGCTCAAAGGGAGCCAGCTGCTGATGAAGGCGCCGGAGGATAGCGATCGGGATACCAATATCCAGAGCCACGTCACCGTGACCCAGCACGATGTGGATTCGGGCGCCGTGGCCGAGAAGGTGATCGATGGCAATCTGCATGTCGATATCCAGGCCGTGGTGGAGTCCGATGGCAAGCTGGTGCAGACCGGCGGCCCCCTTGAGAGCCACCATGGGCAGGATATTCCCTTGAATGGTGTCTTCGTGTTCGATGACAGGGATCCGACCAGCGATGAAGTCATCGACTATCTGGTCATCAGCGATCTGCCACCCGGCTTCGTTGTGGTGGGTGGGATCAACGATGGCATGGGCAACTGGACTGTGCCGAGTAGTGCGCTAGGCAATTATTCTTTACACGCTCCCGATGGTTATCCTGGTGGTATCGTCACATTCAAGGTCAGTGCCAAAGTGATCGATCTGGGTGACAACAGCGAGGGGGATGTCAGCGCGCCAGTGTATCGGGAGCTGACCGTCCAGGCCGAGTTCAGTGGCTCGACCAACTCTGGGCAAATTGCGGCCGACGTCTATTTCGACAACGCCAGCCCCATCACCGGGGTGGAAGATTATCGCGTCAACTTCGGCACCCAGCTCAAGAGCATGGTAACCCTAGGGACTGCAGACATTGCTGACGACGAGCTCAGCATCGTGATTACTGGCCTGCCAGCAGGGGTGAATGTACAGGGGCTGACCTATGACTTTGTCAATGGCGAGTATCTGATCAAGCTGCCTGGCGGCCTCGGTGATCTCGACAAGTTGACCCTGACCCTGCCAGAGGACTACGCCGGTGATGGCCTGCATTTCAATGTGCGGCTGGTCAACACGGATACGGTGAGTGGCGACACCAAGGTGGTGGAGAAGGACGTGTCGCTCTCCATCACCCCCGAGGTGGACGTCAACGGTGGTCGTGATGGTATGCCGAGCCTGCAGCTGGATGTGAAGGATGTCAACGGCGACGGACAGCCGGACAATCTGGAAGATAGCGAGATCCACCTCGATCTCTCGGTGAAACTGGCCGATATCAGCCCCTCCATCGCGGGCGGCGGTCTCGAAACCGTGGAGCGGGTCACCATCACGGTGGATGCGAGATATGGTTACTTCCTCGATGGCAGCGGCAAGCCGGTCAACACCCTGGTGGTCAACGACGTGGCGGCGCTCAAGGATTTGGTGTTTGTGCCCAAAGAGCATTTCAGCGGTCAGGTACCGCTCGACATCAAGGTCGATATCGTCGATACCGCGCTGGTCGGCGGCCAACAGGTGACTGACAGCGGCAGCTGGAGCGGCCAGGTCGGCTTTGAGGTGAGACCGGTCAACGATCCGGCCCAGCTTTCGGTGCATAGCGTCACGGGGAGCGAGGATGGCACGGTCAACCTTGCCGGATTTGGCGCAACCCTCATCGATAACGATGGCTCGGAGCAGATAGTCGCTCTGCAGATCAAGGGGGTACCGGATGGCTTCACCCTGTCGGCTCCGGCGGTCAACAATGGCGGCGGCGTCTGGCAGATCCCGGTGGGGACCGATTTCTCCAAGCTGACCCTGATCCCGCCAGCTGATTTCAGCGGCACCGTGGAGCTGTCGCTGAGCGCCTTTACCCTCGACAAGGGGCTCACCATTCCGCTCGAAACCAGTGGCAGCTTTACCGTCACCGTCAATCCGGTGGGGGATGCCCTTATCGCCGACATTCAGGATCAGGCGAGCGGTACCGAAGGGGATGTGATCACGCTGGATCTGGGGCTGGAGACCCGGGATAACCAGCCAACCGGCGGCAGTGCGGGTAATGTGCATGAGAACAAGCCCGAGCAGGTGCGGGTCACTATCGAAGGGGTGCCTGATGGTGCCGAGATCCGCTTGCCAAATGGCGTGGCGGGGACGGTTGTTGATCTGGGTGGCGGTCGCTGGCAGGTCACTACCGAGGGCGGCAAGCTGGGTGCGGTCGAGCTGGTGACCAATGATGCTAACGGTGCACTGGATCTCAAGATCACCGCCCAGAGCCTCGACAACGGCGCCCTTGGCCCCGAGGTTAATGGCACCATCCATGTGGATGTAAGCCCGGTCAACGATGCGCCAATCAACGTATTGCCAACGACCCCTCAGGTCGCGCAGGAAGATCAGCCCTTCGTCATCCACGGTTTGCAGGTGAAAGATGTGGATGCGGGCAACAGCCCCATCAAGATCACCCTGTCGGTGGAACATGGCACCCTGACGCTACCTGCTGGCAGTGGCGTGACGGTGGTCGGCAACGGCACCGGTTCGCTGGTGCTGACCGGCACGCTGGCCGATCTCAATGCCTTGCTCTCTGGTGGGGTGAGCTATCAGGGTGAGCAGGACTTCAATGGCCAGGATCAGCTCACCATGGTGACCAATGATCTTGGCAATAGTGGTAGCGGCGGCGCGCTCAGCGATACCGACGTGGTAGCCATCGAAGTGCAGCCGGTCAATGATGCCCCGGTCAATCAGCTGCCTGGCAGCATGACGGTGAAGGAAGATGGCTCCCTGTCGCTCTCCGGCGTCAGCGTGAAGGATGTGGATGCAGGCAGTGCGCCTGTCTCCATGGTGCTGCGGGTCGAACATGGTGTACTGACCTTGCTGGGTGCAACCGGTGCCGTGATGGTGCAGGGGGCGGGTACCAGCGAGATCACTCTGGTGGGGTCGCTGGCTGATCTCAACCAGTTGCTGGCAAGCAACCTGCACTATGAACCGGCCAAAGATTTCTGGGGAGAAGATACCCTTACCGTTACTACCTCCGATCAGGGCAACAGTGGTGCGGGCGGTTCTCTGAGCGACACCGATCAGGTGACCATCACGGTCACTCCCGAGCCGGATATGCCGGGTCTGACGGTAGATCAGCATGCGTTCCATGCCTTGCAGGGGGCCGTTATCCCCCTTGGCATCAACGCCAGCGTGGTCAATCCGGCCACCGGCGAGCTCTCCATCCGCATCAGCGGCCTGAATGGGGCGCAGGTGCAGGACGAGCATGGTCAGAGCGTCGGTCATGCCGATGGCAATGGCGACTGGCTGATCCCGGCCGATCACTCGGTTCCGCTCTACTTCAGCGGTTTTGGTGACGGTGACCATGTGCTGGGGATCAGTGCCGAGTCGAATGTCGGCGGTTCAACCGTCAGCACGCCCCTTGAGACCATTACGGTGCACGGCCAGAGTGGTCATGAGCTGGTCGGTTCCGATCAGGGGGATTGGCTGTTTGGTTCCTCCGGCGATGACCGTCTATTGGGGGGCCATGGCAACGACATTCTCACCGGCGGGGCTGGCAGCGATCTCTTCGTTTGGCAGCAAGGGGATGAGGGTAGTCAGGGGCTGCCCGCCATCGATACCATCACCGACTTCCATCCGGAGCAAGGGGACAAGATCGATTTGGCTGACATGCTGCAAGGGGTCACTGGCAATGGTGTCGATGATCTGCTCAAGCATCTCTCCGCCTCGGTGACCACAGGGAGCAATGGCCTGAGCGATGTGAATCTTTCGATTTCCCCCGCGGGTGATGGCCAGATAACCCAACAGATCACCCTGAAGGATGTGGACCTGACCAGCTGGAATCTCACCAGCACCTCGTCCCACGATATCCTGCAGAGCATGCTGGAAGATCAACATAGCCTGATCATCCAGCACCCCTGATAGCGAGCGTGAAGCGTAAAAAGAAGAGCCGGCAATTGCCGGCTCTTTGTTTATCTCTGCGTGGATTGTTTTTATGCGGCCGCAAGGGCCGAGGGGATTCAGGCCAGCGCCTGGGCCAGCAGGTGGATCGGATGTTCACAGCGGAAGCTGGTGCTCATCTCGATCTGCCATTTGCAGGTCTCGCAGTCGGTGATCACCAGATCGGGGGAGAGGCGGTTGATTTGATCAAATAGCCCCTCGCCGATGGTCTGGCTGGTCTGGTAGTTCTCCGACTTGAAGCCGTAGGTGCCGGCGATGCCGCAGCACTGGGACTCCAGTACCGTCACCTTGACCCCGGGAATGGCGCGCAGTAATTCGAGGGTGTAGATGACGCCCCCCATCTTCTCCATGTGGCAGGGGGTGTGGTAGGCGATGTGCAGATTGAGCGGCTTCATCGCCGGTTTGTTGCCCTTGTAGAACTCGTTCCACAGGAAGCGAGTCACTAGTGAGATGCGATCTCGCACCTTGTGGTTGTCCTGCTCCAACAGGTGGGGATATTCATCGCGCAGGGTAAAGCCGCAGGTGGAGGAGGTAGCCAGCAGCGGCATCTCGTTGCCGAGCAGGGAGTTCTCCATCTGCTTGATATTGAAGGCCGCCTGCTGCTTGGCCTTGTCCATGAAGCCGTTGGCAATCAGCGGCACGCCGCAGCACTTCTCCCGCTCCAGCAACTGCACGCCGATGTTCATGGCGTTGAGCACCTGCACCAGCTCCTTGCCGAGTTGCGGGTGGTTGTAGTTGACGTAGCAGCCGTGGAAATAGGCTATCTGGCGCTCATAACGAGCCTGAGTCTCTTTCTGCTTCTTGTACCAGCCGCGGAAGGTGCCCTGGGAGTATTTGGGCAGGTCGCGGTGGGAGGAGACCCCCAGCGCCTTGTCCAGCACCAGCTTCATCGGCTTGAGGCCGGTGGTGAAGTTGACCACCGGAGCCATCAGGGTAGACATGCTGCCCATCAGGTCGGTGTGAGAGAGCACGAACTCGCGGATCCCCGGTTTGAAGCCGCTGTACTTGTCTTTGGCCTTGGCGATGATGTCGCCGATGCGCACTCCGCTCGGGCAGGCCACTTCGCAGCGTTTGCAGTTGGTGCAGTGCTTGAGGGCGTTGTCAAACAGCTCCGGGCTCTTAATCCGCAGCCGCTCCCCATCCGGGCCCGCCTGTTTCGGGCCGGGGTAGGCGGGATTGGCCTTGGCCACCGGACAGTAGGCGGTACAGACGGTGCATTTGATGCACTGATCGAAAGTTTGGTTGGCATGATCCAGTAGCATGTCAGTTCTCCTCCCGTAGGGTGTGAAGGCACGGGATATGGGACGAAGTAATCATTGGGCGGCGCCCAGAATATGACCGGCGGCCTGCCAGCCGGTGGCAACCGCGACACCTGAGCCTGACCCCTCCTTGATGGGGTCATAGTGCGCCAGCACGCTGCCGGCGCCGTAGAGGTTGGCGAGCGGCTTGCCACCGCGAAGCACTCTGAGCTTGTCGTCGGTCTTGACCCCGAACCCCATAAAGGGGTGGTGGTCGAACAGGCGGCGACCGGCCCAGGCGTCGCGCTCCTCCAGACTCAGCACATCGGCATCGAAGATGGGTTCGCGAATGCCGCGCAGGCGGGACTCCAGCCCGCGGCTAAAGAAGCTGCCGGAGGCGAGCACGAAGTTGTCGGCTTCAAACAGCTGATCATCACCATTCTGGGTGTGTACGCCGACAACCCGATCCCCCTCGTAACGGGCGCCCAGCACCCGCTCGCTGGTGAGGAAGGTGCCGCCAAGGGCCATGAAGCGGCGCTTGAGCGCCTCCTGCATCCGCATGCCAATCAGCGACGGCGGCATGGTGGCCACCTCCTTGATGGTGCAGCCGGTACGCTGCTCCAGCTCCGCCAGGCGCGGGCCAACCAGCCCCAGCGACAGACAGGCGGGTAGCACGATGTGGCGGCAGTCGGGCACGCCGCTCTCCTGCACCATTCGACTGATCTCGCGGGCCAGGTCCGCCACCAGATGGTGCTTGTCACACAGGCGCGCGATGTCGGCAGAGCGAAACTCATGGGGATTGCGGCTGAATTCGGCCAGCTGGGGCAGGCGGATTTCGCCAGTCAGAATGCGGCAGTGGGCGAAGCGCGGATGGGTCGCCAGATTGGCCGCCGCCAGTGCCGGGTGAAAGTCGCGAAAGCCCTCGAGGGTGGCCAGCAGCAGCACGTCCGGGATCGGCGCATCGGTGACACAGGCGCAAGTATCGGGGGAGAGCCAGGTGCGCTTGAGGGTACCGATGGGAGTCAGGCGCTGGTGATTGGTCTCGTGGCGAACCAGCGGCAGCCCCTGCTCGGCGCAGTGGCGCTGCAGATCGGCCAGGCTCGCTTCGATATTTTGCATTCCTACTTTGCTGTAGGGGTGATCCGGATGGGCTGCCATAAAGGCGGGCAGGGCAGCGCGGGGATCGCCCTCGCTTTCCAGCAGATCGATTGAGCCGGAGGAGAAGTGCAGGGCACTCTGGCCGGAGGCCATCAGCAGGGTCTTCTGGCCCGCCTCTACCAGCCGCAGGGCGGCCGAGAGTCCCGCCATGCCACCGCCGATAACGATATTGTCAAACTTCATGACGGCTCTCCTTGTGAGTGGTCTCGCTGGTTGGGCTGCGAGGCGTATCGGCAACCAGCTGCGGCGCCGTCCACTCCCCCAGGCCAAACAGCCCTTCGTAGATCCAGTAGGTGAACTCGGCCTCGCGCAGGGCATCGCCCCACAGGACGGGGCGGGTCCCCTTGTAACGCTCCTCGAGGAACTGGCGCAGCATGACGCAGGCCTGACGACCGTCAGCCTTGCCATACTCCTGCATCAGACCGGCGGCGCGGTAGGCGCACAGCTCGCCCTGACAGGGCCCCATCCCCAGACGGGTGCGGCGGCGCAGATCGATGAGGTTGTCCACATCGAGCTCGCGCAGGGCGTATTCGATTTCGCCCGCGGTGACCATTTCGCACTCGCAGATAAGGGCGTTGGCCTTGGGATTGTCACGGAAGAAGGCAATGACCCGCTCGCCGTGGCGGTATTGGGCTGAGCCTTCGACCGGCACCGAGAGACCGGGAGCGGAGACCTTCTCCGGATCCCGCGAGCCGGGCAGACTCAGTTCGGCGGTCTGGCAGGGTTTGTTGTTGCCAAGCTTCTTGGCCAGCAGATCGGTGGCCCACTCAGCCATCAGGCGGTAGGTCATCAGCTTGCCACCGGTGATGGTGTTGAAGCCCTTGAGACCGTCGCGTTCGGCGTGATCCAGCAGCACAATACCGCGACTGATGTTGCGGCCGGTGTCGTCACCGTCCACCGCTACCAGCGGGCGAACGCCGGCGTAGGCGCGCAGCAGACGGGTGCGCGCCATGATGGGAGCGAGCTTGATCCCCTCGCGCAGCAGCACCTCTACCTCTTCCGGTTCGACGGTGAGCTGGTCAATCTTGTTGTAATCGATACGGCTGGAGGTGGTGCCGATGAGGGAAATGGTATCGCCCGGTACCAGAATGTCCGCATCCGCCGGTTTGCGGGCGCGGTTGAGCACCAGCTGGTTGATGCGGTAATCCATGATGAGCAGGGAGCCCTTGGCCGGGAACATGCGGATGCCGAGATCGGCGTATTCGCAAATTTGCTGGCCCCAGATGCCGGCTGCGTTGATCACCTCCTGACACTCCACCTCGAACGCTTCGCCGGTGCGGGTGTTGATGGCCTTGACCCCGTGCACCCGATCCTGCGTGCGGAGCAGCCCCAGCACCTTGCTGTGGGTGAAGATGCGGGCGCCATGTTCTTTCGCGTCCAGCACGTTGGCCGCGGCGAGGCGGAATGGATCGACCGTGCCGTCCGGCACATGGATGGCGCCGATCATCGCCGGGTTGGCATTGGGCTCGAGCAGCAGCGCTTCGCGGGGATCGAGCTGGCGAGTTTCAATGCCGGCCAGGGCGCAGGCATCCATAAAGGTGCGTTGGAAATTGATGTCATCTTCCGGCAGGGTGAGGAAGAGACCGCCGGTGTCCTCGACACAGTGGCTGGCAATCCGCTTGAGGATGCGGTTTTCCTGGATGCATTCGCGGGCGGATTCCTGATCCGTCACCGCGTAGCGGGCACCGGAGTGGAGCAGGCCGTGGTTGCGGCCGGTGGTGCCAGCGGCGATATCATCGCGCTCGAGCAGGATGCAGTCGATGCCGCGCAGTGCGCAATCGCGCATGATGCCGGCCCCTGTGGCACCGCCGCCTATGATGACGACTTGTGTGGTTATTCTTTTCATTGTTGCCCGTCTCATCTCTTCCAGATGAGGCCAGTGTGGCGCACTTCTGAGTGAAAATGTTTGATATGGGCCAAATTTGCGCTCGCAAACGCTCATTTGCTCGCGCGTTAATCAGCATTATGTGACATTTGTCACGCTTGTCATCCCATCGGTTTTTGGGCTGGTGGCGAATGGCAGGGACAAGAAAGAGGCATCTGATGCCCCTTGTTGGTGTTTAACGAGTCAGGTCGGTGTGTGGTGCGTCAGCCGCAGCACTTCTTGTGCTTTTTGCCGCTGCCACAGGGGCAGGGATCGTTGCGGCCGGTTTTGAGCGGCAGGGGATCGATCTCCCCTTCGGTGTAGACCCAGCGCCCCTGATAACGCACGAAGCGGGAGCGCTCATGCAGGCAGTGGCGCTCATCTCCCTCCAGAAACCAGGCTTTGAACTCCACCATCCCGGTTTCATCCTGTGGGCCACCCTGACTGGCGATGATCTCGAGACCATCCCACTGGGTGTCAGTGTGAGAGAGCTCTTCGGCGGTGAGGCCACCGAGGTGGGCAGGGTGCCAGCTATGGACCAGATACTCCCCCAAACCGAGCACGAAGGCGCTGTAGCGCGAGCGCATCAGCCGCTCCGGGGTGTCAGCCACCGCGCCATCGTGTAGTGAGCCACAGCACAATTCGAGAGAAAGGGTTGAGCCGCAAGGACAAAGATTCATGATTTTCACGTTCTGGCCGATTTGTTTAAGGGAATTGTAACGAAAGCGGGGCTTGCCCTGCCAGCATCTATACTGATGAGTAGGCTAGAAATTCCAATAAAAACAGCTGCAAGGATGTGAAAGATGACGCTAAAACAGAAAATCCTGTTACTGGGTGTGGTGCCCGTGCTGCTGATGGCCCTGGTGGTCAACCTCAGTAACTACATGGTCTCCAAAAGCGCGCTGGAGTCGGAACTGGTGGTGGCGAGGGAAGATGCCATCAAGGAGCGTAAAGCGCTGCTCAGCAGTTACATCATGATGGCCAAGACCGCCGTCGATGCTGTCTATGCCCTGCCGGATTCACCGGAAAATCGTCAAAAGGTCAAAGAGTTGCTCAGGCCGCTGCGTTACAGCAGTGACGGCTACTTCTTTGTCTATGACTTCGAGGGCAACACCGTACTGCTGCCGACCCGTACCGAGCTGGAGGGGAAAAACCGCTGGAACGACAAGGATGCCAAGGGCAAGTTGCTGATCCAGGATATCCTCAAGGTGGCCCGTCAGGGGGATGGATTCTCCGAGTACTGGACGGCCAAACCTTCCATCGGTCGCGACGCCCCCAAGCTGGCCTTCAACATGGTGTTGGACAAGTATCAGTGGGTGATCGGCACCGGCTTCTATATCGATGATATTGACAACGATCTGGCCGCCCTGCGCGCCGAGCGCGAGAGCAATATGTATGCATCGTTGCAGAGCAGCGTGCTGGTGATCCTGCTGATCCTGGGTATCACTCTGGTCGTGACGGTGATTGTGGGTAACCGGGTCACCAAACCGCTGGCGGATGCGGTGTCGGCACTTAATGATATCGCCGACGGGGAGGGTGATCTGACCCAGCGGCTCAAGGTGCAGAGTCAGGACGAGATTGGCCAATTGGCCAGCGCCTTCAACCGCTTCGTGACGCGGATCCAGTCGGTGGTGAGCCAGGTGGGGGAGACCAGCAATCATCTGTTCAGCGCAGTAGAGAAGTTGCACCACCTGAGCGAACACTATGACCATCAGATGCACGGCCACAGCCGAGAGACCGATCAGGTAGTCACCGCAGTGACCGAGATGAGCTCCACCGCCCAGGAAGTGGCAGCCAGCGCCTCCAACGCGGCCACCGCCACCAGCGATGCGGCGCGCGAATCCGATGCCGCTCGCGGCGTGGTCAGCACAGCCATTAACAGTATCAACAGGCTGGTGGGTGAGGTGCACACCGCCTCCGGCGTAATTGAGCAGTTGGCCCACGAGACCGGCAAGATTGGCTCCGTGGTGGAGGTCATTCGCGGCATTGCCGAGCAGACCAACCTGTTGGCGCTCAATGCCGCCATCGAGGCGGCCCGGGCTGGCGAGCAGGGGCGCGGCTTTGCGGTGGTGGCGGACGAAGTTCGCTCTCTCGCCGGTCGCACCCAGCAGAGCACCAAGGAGATCAACGAGATGCTGCAGCGGCTGCAGGGCGGGGTGAAGCAGGCGGTGGACGTGATGCAGGCGAGCGAGGAGCGCAGCCAGGAGACGGTGCAGGAGGCGAGCCACATCGCCAGCTCCCTCGACAGCATGGTGATGGCGGTCAGTACCATCAACGACATGAACATCCAGATCGCCACCGCCGCCGAGGAGCAGCACGCAGTCTCCGAGGAGATCAACAAGAACCTGGTGGCCATTCAGCAGATTGTCAGCGAGCTGACCAGCGCGGCGGTGGAATCCAACAGCACCACTCGCGATCTGGCCAGTACCGGCGACAAATTGCGCAAACTGGTCTCGCAATTCCGCTATTGATCTTGCAATGGTCCGTGACGGCAACCACAAGATGCGGCCTGACCTCCGGTTCAGGCCGCACTTTATTTGGGGATTGACCAATAATGTGTGAAAATTGCCAGCCTCTTTTTTTCAGCCTTTGCCCCATACCCTATGAATGAGATCGTGAAAGGTAGTATCGATTTGATCCGGCAGCTCAACTACGGCCTGGTCTATGCCAGCCTGGAAGAGCACAAGGAGCTGTCGCGCACCGATCTCTCCCGCCTGACCGGCCTCTCGCCTGCCAGTATCACCAAGATCACCAGGGAACTGCTCGATGGGGGGCTGGTGGTCACCTGTGGTGAAAGTTCGGTGGGGCGCGGCCGTCGTCAGACCTTGCTGCGCATCAACGAACGCCGCTTCCAGTTTCTCTCCATGCGTCTTGGCCGTGGCTACGTGGATATGGCGCTGTTTGACTTTTCCGGCCGTTCGCTGGCCCGCCAGCGCCACCTCTTTACCGAGGAGGAGCGCGCCGATCTGCTGGGCAGTCTGGTGCACGCCATCAAGGTGTTTTTGCCGAGAAAGTCCCTCAGTCTGGCCTGTATCGCCCTCTGCCTGCCGGGTCAGGTGGAGCGCCACTCCGGCATGGTCAAACACTTCCCCTTCTACGATCTGCGCAACTGGCCCCTTGGCCCGACTCTGCAACAGGCGTTCTCGGTACCTGTGCTGGTGAGCGGAGACGTGCGCACCTGGATCCAGGCCGAGCGGGAGTGGGGAGCCGCCAAGAATTGCGCCGATGCGGTGCTGGTGTTTGTCCACAACGACATCGGTGTTGGCATGGTGGTCAATGGCCAGCTCATCGAGAGCGAAAATGCGCTGCTCGGGGATCTCAGCCACCTGCAGCTCGAGCCCTATGGCCAGCGCTGCTACTGCGGCGGCTTTGGCTGCGCCTGCACCCTGGTGACCAATCAGGCGCTGGAGGCGCAATACCGGGATCTGCGCGAGCGGATGCAGGAGCACGACTTGCCCGAGAGCGTCACCATTCGCGAGCTGTGCGAGCTGGCACTGGCAGGCAACGGCCTTTGTCAGGATATTCTCCATCAGGCGGCGGGTCGCCTCTCCAAGGTGCTCTCCAACCTCATCTGCCTGCTCAATCCGGGCAAGCTGCTGCTGGGGGGAGAAATCACCCGTGCCGATCGGCTGCTGTTCCCCATGCTGCACCAGTCGCTGGCCAGCCAGTTGCCCGCCGAATATCTGGTGCGGCTGCAGATTGAATCCACCCACTTCTACGAAGACCCCACCAAGCCCACCTCGGTGCAGGTGCACAAGGCACTGCGCGATGGCAGCCTGTTGCTGGAGCTGCTGCGCAGCTGTCAGGAGTCGTAAGGCAAGAGGTGTTGGCGCTGCGTCTGGCGAAAGGGGCAGGGATTGCTGTTCCGCCAGCGCGTAACTCGGTACAATCTTGCGCTTTTCCGGCAGTCCCCCCTGTTATCGCGCCCCCGTGGCGCCATGACATGTTGGCACCGCTGCCGTTCCTGTTTTGACTCCAGTTGTGAACCTAGATGAAGCCTGTTCCTGATCACGCCGTCAACCGCCTGCGGGCCTGGCGCAAGAGTATCTCTACCCGACCGTTTCTTGCCCGTGGCGGCACCCTGGCCCGCTGTCCGGCCTGTCAGCTGCGCGAGGATTGGTGTGCCTGCGAGTGGCGCCCCGAGCTCAAAGCGGAGGCCGGTTTCTGCCTGCTGATGTATGACAGCGAGCCGATGAAGCCCTCCAACACCGGTCGCCTCATCGCCGATGTGTTGCCGGATACCACCTGGGCGTTTCTCTGGTCACGTACCCAGCCCCATCCCGAGTTGCTGGCCCTGCTGGCCGATCCCACCTGGCAGCCCTATGTGGTCTTTCCCGCTTGCGAGAAGGAGCCTGCCCGCCTGACCGGCGAGGTGACGCTGACACCGGGTAAAAAACCGCTCTTTATCCTGCTCGATGGCACCTGGCCGGAGGCGCGCAAGATGTTCAACAAGAGCCCCTACCTGGACGGTTTTCCGGTGCTTGCCATCAAACCCGATGCGCTCTCCACCTACGGCATGCGGGTGGCCAACAGCGAGGAGCACCTCTGCACCGCCGAAGTGGCGGCCTGCGTGCTGGAAGTGGCGGGGGAGCTCAAGGCGGGGCAGGCACTGCAGCACTGGTTCAATCTGTTCAGCAGCCGCTACATGGCCGGTCGGGTCAGCCGTTTCCCCGGTGCCGATGAGGATCATCTCTGTGAGGCACTGGCGGCCATCAAGGAAGCGAACGTCGCTTCAACGGCTTGCTAACGGGCACTCTGAGGGTTGGGCCAGGGACGTGGCCGCTCAAATTAATGAAAATCAGGAATCAATTGGCTGCCACTGTTTCGTTAGATTCATGGTCAGTGGCCCGCTAGGATAGCGGACAGCCTGTGCAGCCCCCCGCACAACGTCGTTTTGGTTATCTCCGGTTGCCCGACCCTTCGGGCAACCCACTCTCGTGAGGTCTATGGATGGAATTGGAACTGGTTACCCTGTTTGCCCTGTTCGGTGTAGCGCTTGTCGCCGGCTTTATCGATGCCATCGCCGGTGGCGGCGGCCTGTTGACGGTGCCGGCCCTGCTGGCCACCGGCATGCCCCCTGCGCTGGTGCTCGGTACCAACAAGCTGCAGAGCAGTTTTGGCTCCTTCTCCGCCACCTGGTTCTATGCCCGCAAGGGGCTGCTGGAGTGGGCCATGATCTGGCCTGCGGTGATCTGCACTTTTATCGGTGCGGCCATCGGCACGCTGGCCGTGCAGACCATAGACGCCGCCATTCTCGAGCGCCTGCTCCCTTTCCTGCTGATGGCCTTTGCCTGCTACTTCTACTTCTCGCCGCGGGTAAGCGATGCCGAGAGCTCCCGCCGTCTGACTCCCATGCTGTTTGCGTTGCTGGTGGGGGGCGGTGTCGGCTTTTATGACGGCTTCTTCGGGCCGGGCACAGGTTCGTTTTTTGCCATCGGTTTCGTGGCGCTGGCGGGCTTTGGCATGGCGCGCGCCACCGCCCATACCAAGCTGCTCAACTTCACCTCGAATATCGCCTCCCTGCTGTTCTTTGCCCTCGGTGGCAAGGTGGTGTGGAGTGTCGGTTTTTGCATGGCGCTGGGGCAGTTTATCGGCGCCCGCTTCGGCTCCAAGATGGTGTTGAAAAAAGGGGTGAAGCTGATCAAGCCGCTGCTGGTGACCGTCTCCTTGCTGATGTCTGCCAAGTTGGTGTGGAGCCAGTATCCGGAGCTGTTTGCCTGGATCTGAGCCGCGGCGAGTGGGCGACAAATCGGATGTTTACGGGGCCTTTTGGCCCCGTTGTCACATCTGGTGGGTCGAGACAGTTAGCGCGGCGTGTCGCTGCAGTGGCGAAAGTGTTGGCGCAGGGCGCTCACCAGCCGGGCGATCCGCTCTCGCTTTAGGCTGTTTGGTCGGTAGACCAGATGCAGGGGACGGCCCAGTCCGGGCAGTGGGCGGGCCATCTCCCCCTGTTCGCCCACCAGCCCCAGCAGGCCAGCGGGGAGCAGCACAGGGCCAATGCCTGCCTTGGCCAGTTCGATGAGCGCCAGATAGGAGTCGAGCTCCATGGTGGGCTCCAATCCCATATCTGCCAGCGGTTCGCGCAGGTAGCGGTTGGAGGGGTTCTCCAGATCCATGGTAAGGATCTTGCGCCTGCTTTCTGCGCTGGCTGGTGGCAGGCTCTGCTGCGTTTCGCCCACCAGATAAAAGGGCTCCTCCAGTAGCAGATCGGCGCCGAGGCCATGGCCGGGTGGGAGCCGACCGGCGCAGATGCCGAGCAGGGCATCACCGCTGCGCACCCGCGCCAGAATGACCGGGGTGTGGTGGGTAGAGAGGGCAAGGTGGGGATCGCGCTCCAGATAGTCACGCATAAAGTAGGCGAGATAACCCGCCAGCAGGGTTTCGGAGCAAGCGATGGGGAGGGGGCTCTGATCCGCCAGATCCTGACTATCGGCCAGCACCCCCTTCATTTCGGCCAAGCTCGGGGCCACTCGTTCCAGCAGCTCCTTTGCCTGCGGGGTGAGGCGGGTCTGGCGCCCCTCCGGCTCAATCAACTTCTTGCCAAGGCGTTGCTCCAGCTGGGCAATCCGCTTGCTCACCGCCGACTGGCTGATATAGAGGCGACTGGCCACCTTGGCCATGGTTCCTTCACTTGCCAGCAGGCTCAGCGTCTCCAGCCCTTCCAGTAACATCTCGCCCCCTTGTTTATCGCCATCAGGATCGTCACAGATTGATCAGCGCTACCTTAGGGGCTGACTGGCTCAGGAGCAAGGGTCGTTTGCTGCCTTGGCCGGTCGAATGCGCCATTCACTTAAGGGCGGTGCGAAGATCACCAGATTGCCGATGAGGCTGATCACCACTCCGGCCACCGAGACCGGCTGCCAGACAAAGCCTTCATAAAAGGTGGAGAGGGTAAGCGCCACCAGCGGAAAGAGCACGGTGGCGTAGGAGGCCTTGCTGGCACCGATGCGCCCCACCAGCGTCAGATAGGCGGTAAAGGCGATCACCGAGCCAAACAGGGCGAGGTAGACCATGGCCGCCAGATAGTGGCCATCGGTCGGCACCACCAGTTGCTGCCCGAGCAATATGACCCAGCCCAGCAACAGCACCACGCCGTAAACCATGCCCCAGGGCACCAGTTGCAGTACGTGGTAGCCGTGGCGTTGGCCTCGTGCCGAGACCAGATTGCCCAGCGAAAAGCAGAGGGTGCCGCCGCAGGCGAGCAGCAGCCCCTTCCAGCCGTTTGCACCCAGTTGCGCATCTGCCAGCACCGGCCAGAACAGTAACAGGGTGCCAAAGAGCCCCAGCAAGGAGCCTTGCAACCAGCGCAGGGTGGGGCGCTTGTTCTCGAACAGCCAGAGGTTGAGGCCGTTGAAGATGCTGGCACTGGCGAAGATCACCGCCGACATGCCGCTCGGGATATAGCGGGTGGCGTGGTAGAAGCAGAGAAAGTTGGTGGAAAAGAGCAGGGCACCGAGCAGTGCGGCGTAACGCTGGCCGTGCCAGGGGAGGCGTGGAAAGCGGCCGCTGGCGGTGAGCAGGGCAAACAGTGCCACCGCTGCCAGCAGGAAACGGTAGAGCACCGACACCTCGATGGGGATGGGGCCAAGTTGCCAGGCGATGGCAATCCAGGTGCTGCCCCAGATAAGCACGGTGGCAAGATAGAGCATCAGGTTCATCACAGTTCCGGTGAGTCAGGGAGAGATGACCCACTATGGGGCGAGCCCTGATGACTGGATTGCACCATCTTGCGGTTTTTCATCGCCCTGCGCTGTCATCTGCGGGCGCGGTCGGTAAGATGGATGGCAGCGAGATAACCCGTACACATAACCGGAACAGGTGGCAGGGGAGAATGAAAACAGCAGGGGTATTTGATGCACTGGTCAGCACCGGCGCCCGGCTGGAGGACGCCTGCTGGCTCGAACCCGGGCTTGGTGTCGCCAGTTGGCGCAACTGCTATGACCAGACCCGCTATCACAAGCCGGGCCACCACACCCTGAGTGTCTATCTGCAAGGAGGCGAGCAGACCGAGCGACTCGATGGGCCGGGTGGCCACGGTGGCACCGGCAAGGTGTGCATCATGCCGGATCACCACAGATCCGAGTGGCTGGTGCGCGAAGAGTTTCGCTTCTTTCATCTCTACTTCACCCCGGCTCACCTCACCCGTATCGCCGAGGAGGTGTGTGACAAGGAGGGGCGCCACCTGCAACTGGTGGACAAGACCTTTATCGACGATCCGCAGGCGGCCGGACTGGTGCAGCGCCAGTTGATGCAACTGCAGTGGCAGCACGGGGTCGATCGGTTGGCACTCTCCCACGGCGCCTGGATGTTGATCCTCCACGCCTATCGCCACCACACCGAGGAGGCTCCCGGTCTGCCGCCTCTACGCGGCGGGCTGGCGCCCGTGGTGATCAAACGGGTGCAGGAGTATCTGCAGGCCCATCTGGCCGATTCGGTCACGCTGGCAGAGCTGGCCCAGCAGGCGGGGCTGAGCGAGTATCACTTTGCCCGCATGTTCGGTCAGAGTCTCGGCTGCCCGCCCCATCGTTATCTGCTGGAGCTGCGCCTCAAACGGGCCAAGCAGCTGTTGGTTGGCCCCGAGCCGCTGGCCAGTATCGCCAGTCAGTGTGGCTTCTCTTCCCAGGCCCATTTCGGTAATCGTTTTCGCGAGGCGTTTGGTTTGACGCCGGGGCAGTGGCGGGCGCAATTGTCATCTTCTCGTCACAGATAACCCTGAGACTTTGGGCAAAAGAGGTGTACTCTCTACCACTTATCCATTGAAAGGAATGCCCATTGAATTATCGCAAACGTCAAATCCGTACCCGTCATCTCTGGTTCAGCCACTGGAATGCCCCGCAAGATCGCACCGCTGTTGTTACCCCTCCCGAACCTGCAGTGCCTCACAGTTCACGTTGAAAAAGCCCCGCCTGCGATAGGATTTTTCCGGTAACTTTGCCACTATTGCCCCATCACAATGATGTGGACATGGCTGGATGTTTCTGGAACGTATTGAAGTCAAAGGTTTTCGCGGTATAAATCGCCTGTCGCTCGGGCTGGATCAGACCACAGTATTGATCGGCGAGAATACCTGGGGTAAATCGAGCCTGCTGCGCGCCCTCTGGTGTCTGCTGGGGCAGGATGCCGAGCCCTATCAGTTCACCGCCGAGGATTTTCACCAACCGGAAGATCCCGAATTGGCCCCGGCGCGCCACCTGCAACTGGTGCTCACCTTCAGTGAGCACAGACCCCAGATGTGTCAGCACTCCCGTCGGCTGGCCCGTCTTTGCCCCTCCTGGGTGCTGCACAAGGACAAATTCCACCGCATTCACTATCGCGCCAGCGCCGAGCTGCAGGCGGATGGCTCTGTGCTCACCATTCACGACTTTCTCGACGGGGTAGGCAAGAGCCTGCCCATCGCCAACACCCACGAGCTGGTCTGCATGCTCATCACCATGAACCCGGTGTTCCGGTTGCGGGACGCCCGTACCGCTCGCAACGGGGTGGAGACATTGCAGTGGGGAGATCTCTCCGAGCATCGCCTGAGCGAGCTGGCGGACAAGCTGATCGACGAACCCCAGCGGATCGGCGAACCGGAGCTCAAAGAGGCGTTGCAGGCGGTGCGCCAGCTGATGGATCACTACTTCAACGCCCTGGCCCCCATCAAGAACAAGCCGCGCAGTCAGCGCGACATCATCAATCGCCCCATGACATTGCGTAATCCGGGCAACCTTCATACCCTGCTGCGCCGCGCCGATAACCGCGCGCTGCAGCTGGCGATGGCGGGGATGGCGGCTACCCTGTTGCAAGCGCGGGGCAACCGCGAGCTGGAGGAGGGGGCCCGTCCCATCATGATCCTGGAGGACCCGGAGAGCCGGCTGCACCCGACCATGCTGGCGCTGGCGTGGGGGCTGCTGGAACAACTGCCGGGCCAGAAGCTGCTCACCACCAACTCGGGGGACTTGCTCTCTTCCCTGCCGCTCAATCAGGTGCGGCGGTTGGTGCGCCGTCAGCAGGATATCCTCTGTCACCAGCTGGGGGGGGAGCGTTACAGCAGCGACGATCTGCGCAAGATCGCCTTTCACGTGCGGATCAACCGCCCCATGTCGCTGTTTGCCCGTTGCTGGCTGCTGGTGGAGGGGGAGACCGAGATCTGGCTGCTCTCCGAGTTGGCGCAGATCTGCGGTTACAGTCTGCGGGCCGAGGGGGTACGGATCATCGAGTTTGCCCAGTGCGGCCAGTCGCCGCTCATCAAGGTGGCGCGGGATTTTGGCATCGAGTGGCACCTGCTGACCGATGGCGACGAGGCGGGGCTCAAGTATGCCACCTCGGCCCGTGGCCAGCTCAAGGGCGAGCGGGAGCGGGACCGACTGACTCAGCTCCCTGCCGCCGACATCGAGCACTACCTCTATCACAACGGTTTTGAAGCTGTGTTTCGCCGCGAGGCCGGGGTGGGCGGGCGCGCCATGTGGAGCGCCAGCCACATCATCAACAAGGCGATCCATCACCGCAGCAAGCCGGGAATGGCACTGGCGGTGGTGGAAGAGGCGGAGCGGCTCGGCGCCGAACATATTCCGCCGGTGATCCGCCAGATGTTTGCCCGGGTGGTGGCGCTGGCCCGCGGTCAGGGCTAAAGCCAGCGCTGCATCCCGTCACTATGGATATGGCTGCCAGCAGTGCGCCCCTCAAGGTGGGCTCTGCTGGCAGCAAATTGCCCCGGATTGTTTGCCCACGATTGTTTGTCGCGATTGGGGATAGCCCTCGGTTTGGGTATACTCGCCCCTCTCTGGCGCCCCGGTGGCGCACCTCGAATCTTTACTGCTGGAGGCGTCGTGTTCGTCCAACTCCCTTTTTGGCTCTTTCCTCTCACCGGATTGATGGCGCTTGGCGCCCTGATCGCCCTCGGCATCGTGCTGTGGCGCGGTGATATCTGCCCTGGCCAGCGCTCGCGCATCAGTCAGCAGCTCTTCTCCATCTGGGTGATTACCGCGCTCTCCCTGATGCTGGCGGTAGAGGCCAAGGCGGCCAGCTGGCTCATCTGGAGTGGTGGGGGCGCACTGGTGCTCGGCGTCGGCTTGTCACTGGCTCAGTCACGGCTGGAGGGCAAGCGTTCAGTCCCCTCGACACTGCTCTGGCTACCAGCGTTGCCGCTCGCTCTCTATGGCATCGGGCTGCTGCAACTGCAGGGCTGGGTGAGCGGCCTGCTGCAGATGGCGATACTGGGGGCGGCCTTTGCCCACCTGATGCTGCTGCGGGCCCGTCATCGTCTCAAGGCATTCAACACCCTGTTGCCGCTGGCCGGTCTGGTGGGGGCGATGGCCAGCCTTGTCTGGCTGGCAGTGCTGGTGGGCTGGCAAGGGGGGGAGGCCAATCTCGATGCCCTGATCCCGGCGGTGGTGACCCAGGCAGCGTTGCTGGTGGCCTCTCTGCTGCTCTGGTTCAGCCCGCTCTATTTGCAGCGTGATACCGCGCCAGTGGTGGTCTCCACCTCCCTGTGTGGCCTGCTGATCGCCCAGATTGCCGCTACCAGTGTGTTGCACCAGCTGATCTGACACTGGCGCTGAAAAGAGAAAGCCCCGAGCCAACACTCGGGGCTTTTGCATATCTGGCTTGCAGGTATCGCTGCTATCAATTCACAGCAATCGATCAATAGAAATCGTCGGCCCCGCAGATAAAGAGGCAACTGCTGCGCGGCTGGGCCAGATATTCGCGGGTCAGCCCCTCCAGCGGCATGCCGAAGGTGCAGATATCCTGCGGCGAGGGGAGGGCGGTATCGAGGATCCGCCGCCAGTAGCCGCCGACTCCCTTGGGGGGGCTCGGCAGGTTGAAGGTGAGGGGCTCCCAGTAGGCGTTGAACAGTACATAGAGCGCCAGCTTGGTTTCGCTCGACAGCGCCGACATGGCGATGGCGTGGGAGTGGGAGCTGAAATCCGGTTGGCCGGCGTTGACCCCATGCCAGCAGATCTCGCTGTGGCGCAGGATCTCGGTGAGCGACAGCGGCATGCTCTCCTGCTCCGGGCGCTGGAACAGGTGTTTGCGGTATTGGATCAGCTCCTTCATAAAGCGGAACATCTCCTGACTGCGGGCATTGGGCAGCCAGTTCATCCAGCAGGTGGCATTGTCCTGGCAGTAGCCGTTGTTGTTGCCCCGCTGGGTGCGCAGCAGCTCGTCTCCCATCAGCAGCATGGGGGATCCCACCGAGAGCAGGGTCGCCACCATCATGTTTTTGGCCTGGCGCATCCGCAGGGCGTTGATCTGGGGATCTTCCGTTACCCCTTCATGGCCGTGGTTCCAGCTGAAGTTGTGATCGCAGCCGTCACGGTTCTCCTCCCCGTTGGCTTCGTTGTGCTTGCTGTTGTAACTGGCCCAGTCCCACAGGGTAAAACCGTCGTGGCAGGTAACGAAGTTGATACTCTTCTCGGGATCTGCGTGGTGATAGTGGTAGATGTCGGGGCTGCCGCACAGCCGCTCGACAAAGGCGGTGACGCTGTTGTCATCCCCGCGCAGAAAACGGCGCACATCATCCCGGAACTGGCCGTTCCACTCACGCCAGCGGGCGCCGGCCAGTGACCCCACCTGATAGAGTCCCCCCGCATCCCAGGCCTCGGCAATCAGCTTGATGTCGGCGATGTTGGGGTCGGTATCTATGGTGCGCAGGGTCGGCGCATTGGCCTGCGGCTGACCCGATTCATCCCGCGACAGAATGGCGGCCAGATCAAACCGAAAGCCATCGACGTGCATCTCCTGACGCCAGAAGTGGAGGCTGTCCATGATCATCCGCAGCACCACCGGATGGGCGCCGTTGAAGGTGTTGCCGCAGCCCGAATAGTTGGTGTCCTTCTGGTTGTTGTCGAGGATGTAGTAGGCCTCGTTGTCGATGCCGCGAAACGAGAAGGTGGGGCCATCATCACCCCCTTCGGCGGTGTGGTTGTAAACCACGTCCAGGATCACCTCGATATTGGCCTTGTGCAGCGCCTTGACCATGTCGCGAAATTCGGTCAGCGGATCATCGCCGCAGGCGTATTGGGCGTGGGGGGCGAAAAAGGACATGGGGCTGTAACCCCAGTAGTTGGAGAGTCCTTTGGGCGCATCCTGAGGATCGAACTGGAACACCGGCAGCAGCTCGACGGCGGTGACACCGAGAGATTGCAGGTAGGGGATCTTCTCAATCAGCCCGAGATAGGTGCCACGCAGCGCCGGATCGACCCCGGAGCTCGGGGACTTGGTAAAGCCCCCCAGATGCAATTCGTAGATCACCGAGCGGGAGAGGGAGTGAGCGGGCAATTTGTCTCCTTCCCAGTCGTAGTGGCGAGTATCGACCACCTTGTTCTTGGCGCAACAAGCCAGATTGCTGCCTGGACGGGCCGCCGCCCATCGATCGTAATTGGCGCCAAGCTCGATGCTGCGGCCGTATGGGTCGAGCAACACCTTCTCGGCATCGAAGCGGGTGCCGCCATATGGGCGCCACGGGCCCTGAATGCGATAGGCGTAACGTTGCCCGACCGAGATCCCCTCCACATGGATATGCCAGTAGTAGGCGGTGCGGTTGAGGCGCGGGGAGAGGGGGATCACCTCGGGGGTCGCATCGTCTGCGCTTGCGAAGAGCAGCAGTTCGACCCGGCTGGCGAGGCGTGCCCAGATCGCAAAGTTGACGCCGTTACTGTCGGGTGTGGCCCCCAACTGACGGCAGTGACCGGCGGAGATGCGCATATTCTACCTACCCAAAATGAGGAGTGTTCACCTTATTGAGTGTAGTGCCGGATGCCAGACAAGGACTCGATTGCCTGAAAAAACAGCATGATGCTGCTAATGACCGCACTATTTGTCCGATTAATCTACGAATAAACTTTTTTTGAGATATTTACTTGCAATCTGTGCGCTGGCGCCTATTATTGGCGACCTCAGACGCGGGGTGGAGCAGCCCGGTAGCTCGTCGGGCTCATAACCCGAAGGTCGTCAGTTCAAATCTGGCCCCCGCAACCATCTGAGATCCTGACCAGCCAAGCCGGTGTAACCGGTTGGTGGGAAAGGAGAAATCGAACTGGCTACTGCTCGGCCACTTCGAGAAAAATTCGGACGCGGGGTGGAGCAGCTCGGTAGCTCGTCGGGCTCATAACCCGAAGGTCGTCGGTTCAAATCCGGCCCCCGCAACCAACTCTTTCGTCAGCTTGCGATTGTATAAACAGTCGAAGGCAGACAAACGCCAACAAGCCACTGCTCGGCTTGGGGGTGACAATTCGGACGCGGGGTGGAGCAGCTCGGTAGCTCGTCGGGCTCATAACCCGAAGGTCGTCGGTTCAAATCCGGCCCCCGCAACCAACTCTT